>CAZMWD010000071.1:0-9123 GCA_964569685.1 uncultured Cocleimonas sp.
CTACCATTTTTAACAAATACACGCTGTTCTTTATAGCTGTACTTTGCAAATATATTTTAATTTAATATTTCAGCGTATTAGATTTTTGGTTCAGAACAAGGCGCTTTCGCACGCAGGCAAGGAGCATATAATCAATATGTGACTGAGAGAGTACGAAAGCAACGCAGTTATGGGGCAAAAGATGATGCGCTGCATGTGGTCTTTAGTACGGATCACCACTGGAAGGGAAATACAATGCCAACTATCACACTGCCTGACGGCTCTCAACGCTCATTCGATCAATCAGTTAGCATCCTTGATGTTGCCAATGATATTGGCCCCGGTCTTGCTAAAGCAACGGTTGCTGGCGAGATTGATGGTGTTGAACACGATGCTTCACATATTATTGATGACGATATAGCACTTAAAATAATTACCATGAACAGCCCAGAAGGTGTCGATGTTATTCGCCACACCACGGCGCATTTATTAGGGCATGCCATTAAACAGTTATTTCCTGATACGAAGATGGTGATTGGGCCGGTGATAGAAGATGGCTTTTATTACGATGTGGATAGTGAGCATCGCTTTACACCAGATGATTTAGAATTAATTCAAAAACGCATGACGGAACTCGCCAAAACAGGCTACGATGTTATTAAAAAAATGACACCGAAAGCCGAAGCGCGGGCATTATTTGAATCACGCGGTGAGAAATACAAGGTGCGTATCATTGATGATATGAGCGATGACGTAACAGACGTTGGTTTGTATTATCACCAAGAATATATTGATATGTGCCGTGGGCCACATTTGCCCAATATGTCGTTTTGTAAGGCGTTTAAACTGACTAAACTATCAGGTGCATACTGGCGTGGCGATGCCAATAACGAAATGCTACAGCGCATTTACGGCACTGCATGGGAGAATAAAAAAGCACTTAAAGCGTATATTCGTCGTATTGAAGAAGCAGAAAAACGCGATCATCGCAAAATCGCGCGCAAGTTAGATTTATTTCATATTCAAGAAGAAGCGCCCGGGCAAATATTCTGGCACGATAAAGGTTGGACGATTTACCAAACCATCGAACAATACATGCGCGAGCAACAACGCTTGCGTGATTACAAAGAAATCAACACCCCTGAGCTAGTGGACTTTTCTTTATGGGAGCGCTCAGGTCACGCTGCCAAGTACAGTGATGATATGTTTTCGCTTGAATTAGACGGTCGCCAGTTTGCGCTAAAACCGATGAACTGCCCCTGTCATGTACAGGTGTTTAATCAGGGTTTAAAAAGCTACCGTGATTTGCCGTTACGCTTGGCAGAATTTGGCTCTTGTCACCGCAACGAAATGTCCGGTGCTTTGCATGGTTTAATGCGCGTGCGTGGTTTTGTGCAGGATGATGGGCATATTTTTTGTACCGAAGAACAAATTCAGCCAGAAGTTGCCGACTTTATCGACTTCTTACACGCCGTTTATAAAGATTTTGGTTTTGATGATGTGATTTATCGCTTATCAACACGCCCAGAGAATCGTGTCGGTAAAGAAGAAGATTGGGATAAAGCAGAAAAGGCTTTGGCAGATGCACTTGATGCGCAAAATCTGGATTGGGAAGAATTACCAGGTGAAGGCGCATTTTATGGGCCAAAAATCGAATTTTCACTAAAAGATTGTATCGGTCGTGTTTGGCAGTTAGGCACCATTCAAGTTGATTTTTCCATGCCAGAACGTCTGGATGCCGAATATGTGGCAGAAGATGGTTCACGCAAAACACCAGTGATGTTGCATCGTGCAATCTTAGGTTCGTTCGAGCGATTTATCGGTATTTTGATTGAGCATCACGAGGGTCGATTCCCGTTGTGGTTATCGCCTGAACAAGCTGTAATTATGAATATTACGGATAAACAGTCTGATTTTGTCAAGAATATTGAAAATAGATTGAAAAAAAGCGGTATTCGCGTCGTATCAGACTTGCGTAATGAGAAGATTGGTTTTAAAATCCGCGAGCATACTTTACAGCGCATTCCGTATTTATTAGTCGTGGGTGATCGTGAAGTAGAAAATGACTCCGTTGCGGTGCGTACGCGAGAAGGTGAAGACCTTGGGTCAATCACAGTCGATGCATTGATTGAGAAAATCAACTATGAAATCCATACGCGAGTAGGTTCGATTAGTTGTTCTTGATTAGGCATAGAAGAATTAGACATAAAGTTATTTTATAATTATAGAGGATTTAAATATCGCTAAACCAAAGAAGAACCGGATTAATGAACAGATAACCGTAAACGAGGTTAGGCTCATTGATAAGGACGGCGAAAACGTAGGTGTAAAATCAATGACTGAAGCAATGAGTATGGCTTCAGAAGACTCCTTGGACTTGGTAGAAATTGTACCGAATGCCAAACCACCTGTTTGTCGCATCATGGATTACGGTAAATTTAAATTCTCACAAAGTAAGCAAAAAGGCGCGAATAAAAAGAAGCAGAAGAAAACTCAGGTCAAAGAAATTAAAATGCGACCGGGTACCGATGTTGGTGATTACAATATCAAGCTGAATAAGTTAATTCAGTTTTTAGAAGATGGTGATAAGACCAAGGTAACGATTCGTTTTAGAGGTCGTGAAATGGCGCACAGAGAGTTAGGCATGGAAATGCTGAAACGCGTAGAAAAAGATTTATTAGAATATGGTTTGGTGGAGCAATTCCCGAAAATGGAAGGTCGCCAAATGATTATGGTGTTAGGTCCTGTTAAGCGAGAAAAGGGCGTTGCCGCACCGGTTAAGAAAGAAGACGAGTCTGAAGAGCAAGAAGATTAGTTCAAAATATAGTTTTTATAAACCATCCCATTAAGGAGAGGCACTCTTATGGGATGTTTGATAAACCCATCATCAAAGGTAACACTACGATGATATTAATGGAGAAAAAAGATGCCTAAGATGAAAACCAATCGCGGTGCTGCAAAGCGTTTCCGCAAGCGTGCTAATGGCACGTTCAAGTGTAAGCAGTCACATCTGCGCCACATCCTCACCAAAAAAAGCAGTAAACGTAAGCGTCATCTACGCGCGGGCGATGTAGTCGAAAAAGTCGACACGCCCATGGTTCGTAGAATGTTGCCCTATGTTTAAAGGGTTTAGTTTTAATGATTAACACTGCAAATAGAATTTAGAGGATTATAGAAAATGGCTAGAGTAAAACGGGGTGTTACAGCCCGTGCAAAGCACAAAAAAGTATTAAAGAAAGCAAAAGGTTATTACGGCGCACGAAGCAGAGTCTATCGTGTCGCGACCCAAGCAGTTACTAAAGCAGGTCAATATGCTTACCGTGACCGCCGTGTAAAGAAACGCCAATTCCGTCGTTTATGGATTGTGCGTATCAATGCAGCAGCGCGCATGTTTGATATGTCATACAGTCGTTTCATGGATGGCTTAAACAAAGCAGAGATTGAAGTAGATCGTAAAATGCTAGCTGATTTAGCGGTACACGATATTGATGCGTTTGGACAGTTAGCAGAGAAGGCAAAAGCCGCTTTAGCTTAGTTTACTGTTCGGTCTGATTAGATTCAGGCATATAAAAATGTAAAACGAAAGCGAGGAAAGGCATTTGCCTTCCCTCGCTTTTTTTATGTTAATGTTTTTAAAGCTCCCTCCACTTAGCAAGCGACGTGCTGAGCGAAGCCGAAGTAGGGAGGGTTGTAAAAGATAAATACTGTAGGTTGGTGCTGAGGAACGAAGCCCAACGTGATACCGTTTGTTGGGCTTCGCAAACTCAGCGCCAACCTACAATGGGTCTTTTGCGACACCCTCTGCGAGGGAGCTAAGACATTGTTCTACTATGACGGACATGAAGGACATGAAGAAAAACCCAAATATCAGAAAGTGGTTTTTCTTCATGTTTTTCATGCGCTTCATGGTTAAGGTTTTATAAGCCTTTAACTCAAATATGGAGAAACCAACTGTGGAACAATTAACGCAGCTAATGGAAGAAGCTCAGGCGCAGTTAAAAAATGCAAAATCGCTTGTCGAGCTGGATGAAGTACGTGTCCACTATCTCGGAAAAAAAGGCTTAATCACTGGGCAGCTCAAACAGTTGGGCAAGCTTCCGCCGGAAGAACGCAAAGGTGCGGGACAAGAAATCAACAAGGTCAAGCAAGCCGTTGCAGGGCAAATTGATGCGCGCAGATTAACCTTAGAGCAGCAAGCGCTAAACGAGCGTTTACAAAATGAAAGCCTCGATATAACGTTGCCCGGTCGCAAGATGGAGGCAGGTAATCTGCACCCTGTCACGCGCACCGCCAAACGTATCGAAGAAATTTTTATGCAGTTGGGCTTTAATGTTGAAACAGGCCCAGAAATTGAAGATGACTATCATAACTTCACCGCACTGAATATCCCAGATCATCACCCATCACGCGCCTCCCATGATACCTTTTATTTTGATGATGGCACTTTGCTAAGAACGCACACGTCACCGGTGCAAATCCGCACTATGGAAAATAAACAGCCACCGTTGCGTATTATCGCCCCCGGTCGTGTTTATCGCTGTGATTCGGATGTCACTCATAGCCCGATGTTTCATCAAGTTGAAGGCTTAATGGTGGATAAGGACGTAACCTTTGCTGATCTTAAAGGTATTCTCGAAGCTTTCTTTAAAGCATTTTTTGAAGTTGATGAGCTTCCCACACGCTTCCGCCCACATTATTTCCCCTTTACAGAACCCTCTGCCGAAACCGATATTCAATGCGTTTTGTGCGCAGGTAAAGGCTGTAAAGTGTGTGGCAACACAGGCTGGATAGAGGTGATGGGCTGTGGCATGGTGAACCCCGAAGTGTTCCGCCATGTAGGCATCGACCCTGATGTTTATACGGGTTTTGCGTTTGGTTTTGGTATCGATCGACTCGCGATGTTACGTTACGGCATTGATGATTTACGCAAGTTATTTGATAACGACGTTCGTTTCTTAAAGCAGTTCGGATAAGGATTATAGGATTATGAAAGTAAGTGAAAGCTGGTTGCGTGAATGGGTCAAACTTGATGGCGTAACAACCGAAGAAATCGAACATCAACTTATTATGTCTGGCACAGAGCTGGATGGTGTTGAGCCTGTAGCATCTGCGTTTACCCATGTTGTAACAGGGCAAATTAAATCAATCGAACAACACCCCGATGCTGATCGTTTAACCGTGTGTCAGGTTGATGTTAATGCCGATGAACTCATACAAATCGTAACCAATGCTGCGGTTGTAGAGGGACAGAAAGTCCCTGTAGCAATGATTGGCGCAAACCTACCCGATGAAAATGGCAAGCCATTTAAAATCAAAAAGAGCAAGCTTCGTGGCGTGTTATCACAAGGTATGTTTTGTGGTTCAGAAACCCTAGGGATGGGGGATGCTGGCGAAGGCTTATTGGCGATTCCTGATGATGCTCCGCTGGGCGTAGATTTACGTGAAGTGTTTGACTTAACGGATGTGGTACTTGATTTAGACTCCACCCCAAACCGCGCTGATTTATTATCCGTCGCAGGTATTGCCCGTGAGCTGGGCGTAATTATGCAAACCTCACTTTTAACAGCCCCAACAACCCCAGATTCTATTAGTATGACTTCGCCTGATTCAGATGCAACTTTCCCCGTAAAAATAAGCTGTGATGACTTATGTCAGCGTTATGCAGGACGCATTATCCAAAATGTAAACACGCAAGCGCAAACACCTGATTGGATGATAGAAAAGCTCGCCCGATCAGATATTCGTAGCCTTGGTGCAGTGGTTGATGTGACTAATTTTGTGATGCTTGAACTAGGTCAACCAATGCACGGTTTTGACTTTGATACACTTGAAGGTGGCATTAATGTACGTCATGCAACCGAAGGTGAAACCTTAGTATTATTAGATGGTAAAGAGGCTACATTACGCGCTGATACGATGGTGATTGCGGATAACAATAAGGCACTTGCACTTGCAGGAATCATGGGCGGAGAAGCCTCATCAGTTAGCGATAAGACAAGCAATATTTACCTAGAAAGCGCGTTTTTTGTGCCGAATAAAATCATGGGTAAAGCAAGAACCTATGGCTTGCACACTGATTCATCGCATCGTTTTGAGCGCGGCGTATCACCTGATTTACAAGTAACCGCATTAGAGCGAGCAACTCGCTTAATCGTAACTATTTGTGGTGGAAGCGCAGGCCCGATAACGGATGTTATTGCCAATAATGACTTACTCACAACCGCAACGATTGATTTTAAGCGCAGTCAAATTAAACGTCATTTAGGTATTGAAGTGGACGATGCACGGGTGGTTGATATTCTGACACGCTTGGATTGTGTGGTTGAACCTGCGAGTGAAGGCTGGACAGTAACGCCGCCCATTTTTAGATTCGATTTGGCAACCCCCGAAGACTTGGTTGAAGAAATCGCACGTATCTACGGCTACGATAATATCCCTGCTGTACTGCGCCCGATGAAGCCATTAATAGCATTGCCCTCAGAAGAGCAGGTCAGGGAGTCTACTTTACAAAATTGTCTCGTTGAGCGTGGTTATCAAGAAGCGATAACCTACAGTTTTGTACCGTCTGAAATT
Organism: uncultured Cocleimonas sp.; assembly: GCA_964569685.1. Taxonomy (GTDB): domain Bacteria; phylum Pseudomonadota; class Gammaproteobacteria; order Thiotrichales; family Thiotrichaceae; genus Cocleimonas. The sequence goes on from CAZMWD010000071.1 coordinate 6,553, forward strand.
GAAGGCTTGCTCGCGCCTGATCAACAACAAATAAAACTATCCAACCCCATATCAGAAGAACTCTCCATTATGCGAAGCACGTTGTGGTCGGGTTTGATTCCTGCGCTTGATAAGAACGTCAAACGCCAACAATCACGCGTACGCTTATTTGAAAGTGGTCTAACCTTTATAAAATCAGCAAGCGGTTTGCCCGAACAGCGTAAAAAACTAGCAGGTGTAATAACGGGTGCGTTGTACACCGAGCAGTGGAGTGAAACCTCCCGTGATGTGGATTTCTATGATTTAAAAGGCGATGTTGAAGCGTTGTTAGCAGAGGCAAGCGCACAAAGTTTTACGTTTGAAAAGGCGGATCATAATTCGTTACACCCTGGTCAATCAGCAAAAATACTATGTGAGGGAGAAGAGGTCGGTGTATTGGGTGCGCTACACCCAAGTCTTGAGAAAAAACTCAGTCTAGATCAACAAGTTTTTGTTTTTGAGCTAGACTTAGCTTTAATGGCAAAAAAGAAACTACCAGAGTCTGCTGGTTTATCGCCTTATCCCTCGGTGAGGAGAGACTTAGCGCTTTTAGTAAAACAAGACGTGAGCTATGCAGAGGTTGATAAAGTATTGAAAATCAACCAGATGGATGGATGGATTGATAGCTTTGTGTTTGATGTCTATGAGGGCGAAAATGTCGAAGTAGGTCAAAAAAGTCTCGCTTTAGGCTTGATTTTTCAAGACTTTTCACGCACTCTAGAGGAAGCTGAAATAAGTGATCATATTGATAAAATTATAGTCACATTAGAAAATGAAGTTGGGGCAGTTTTAAGGCAATAACTTGTTTGTTAACAGCTCGTTTTAACAGCCTGTTTTTAACAACCCCGTTTTAATAACCCCAATTATTAAATCTCGTGGTAGTTATGTGGTTATAAGATAAGTACTGTACTGTATTAACTTATAATTTAGTACCCACTCATTAGAAAAATACCGCTAAACCCAAAGGACTAGGAGCAGCAAATGACGCTGACAAAAGCAAGCATGGTCGAATATCTGTTCGACGAATTAGGCTTGAATAAACGTGAAGCAAAAGAACTTGTTGAAATGTTTTTCGAAGAAATTCGAACAGCGTTGGAGCAAGGGAAAAATATCAAGTTATCCGGTTTTGGTAACTTCATGCTTCGCGACAAGGCACAACGCCCGGGTCGTAATCCTAAATCAGGTGAAGCGATTCCTGTTAGCGCGCGTCGTGTTGTTACTTTTCGACCCGGTCAAAAACTTAAACAAAGGGTAGAAAAGTATGCTGGAAGCCTCTAATAATAACGAACTACCAGCAATTCCGGGGAAACGTTATTTCACAATAGGTGAAGTCAGCGGTCTTTGTTTGGTAAAAGCACACGTCCTTCGATATTGGGAACAGGAATTTCCTAGCTTAAACCCTATGAAGCGTCGTGGTAATCGTCGTTATTACCAACGTAAAGATGTTGTTTTAATTCGTCAAATCCGTAGTTTATTGCATGAGCAAGGTTACACCATTAGTGGTGCTCGCCAAAAACTATCAGGTGAAGAAGCAGAAGTGGATAGCACTCAGGCTAACCAATTATCACGTCAGTTGATTTCTGAATTAGAAGGCGTCTTAAAAGTTTTAAAGGGTTAATTAAGACCGAACGGTATTTACTGGTTGTCGTAGTTCTGGTTTGGTCGTAGTTAAAGTTACCAATGTTTTGGTAGCTTTCTATCAATTCTAATTCGTTTTTCACTGATACTGATATAATCGCCCGTTCGTAATTCTTTTAGAATACGGCTAATCATTTCCCTTGATGAACCTACCATTTCCGCTAAGTCTTGATGGGTTAAACGTTCGGTTTCAATCGTGCCATCACTATTTTCGTTTGCTTCTTTGTAAAGTACTTGAACCAGTCGTCCATACACATCAAGTGAAGTAAGGTCGCAAATAGTGTTATCCATTTCTCGAATGCGTGCCGTCAGTGCTTTAAAAATAAGAGGGCATATTTCAGGGTATTTGATAATGATTTCATTGAAGTGTTGATGGCTCATATGCAAAACTTGAGTATCTTCAACCGTAACAACCGAAGCTGATCGTGGCGCATCGTCGAGTAAACTCAATTCACCAAACACATCGCCTACACCAAGAAAAGAAAATATTGTCTGATTACCATCTTCATCACTTGCTAAGACTTTGAGTCTGCCTTTTATAACAATATATAAGCTTCTCGTATTATCACCTTGTGAAATAATGATGGTGTTTTTTTTATAGTTAAATTCTTTTAATACTTCTGATAGTTTTGTAATGACAGGTTCTGAGATATTGAAAAATAACTGTAATTTAGACAATTGGAGTCTGCGATTTTCTAGCGAAAGAGTAGATTTTTCCATTTTTTGTCTTTGTCTTTATGGGGTGTCATCTAAGTATAGTAAGTCTTATTTTTATTATGTGACTAATTTCACCTTTTTTTGTCAAATATTTCACAGTTTTAATTTCTTATTAATTGTATCTTAAACGCTGCTTCTCTTCTTTAGAGGGTGTCGCAAAGGTTAATCGTAGGTTGGTGCTGAGCTTGCGAAGCCCAA
>CAZMWD010000072.1:0-3205 GCA_964569685.1 uncultured Cocleimonas sp.
TGCCTCACTCAAGGTAATTGCCGATCATATTCGCTCATGCTCTTTCTTGATTGTGGACGGTGTTGTGCCTTCAAATGAAGGACGCGGTTATGTGTTACGTCGTATTATTCGTCGTGCTGCCCGCCATGGTCATAAGCTAGGATTAAACGATGCCTTTTTCCATAAATTAGTTAAACCCTTAGTGAAAGAAATGGGGGGTGCTTACCCAGAGCTTGCAAAAGCCGAAGAAAAAATAGCACAAACGCTACTAAAAGAAGAAAAGCGATTTGCAGAAACCTTAGATCAAGGAATGAAGATTTTAGGTGAAGCCATTTCAAAATTAGAGGGCGATACCCTTTCGGGCGATGTGGTTTTCAAACTGTATGATACTTATGGCTTTCCATTGGATTTAACCGCTGATATTGCACGTGAACAAAAACTAAAAATAGATGAAGCTGGATTTGAATCAGCGATGGAGCAACAACGCGAACGTGCGCGCGCAGCAGGAAAATTTGATACAGACTATACAGATAAGCTTGATGTGAGTGGCGAAACAGATTTTAGTGGCTACGATAAGACCGAAGATGACGTTGAGGTTGTTTCATTATTCATCAAAGGCAAAAAGTCAGACGCTCTTACAAAGGGTGAAGAAGGACAAGTGGTACTTAAAAATACCCCGTTTTATGCTGAATCTGGTGGGCCAGTAGGTGATACAGGTCAGCTTGTTTCTATAGGTTTAGATGACAAAAATATATTTGAAGTAAACGATACTCAAAAACAAGGCAATGTGTTTATTCATAATGGTGTCATGTTAAGTGGCTCACTTAAAGCAGGTGATAAATTAACAGCACAGGTAACTGAAGAGCGTCGTCAAGCGATCGTGTTGAATCATTCTGCGACCCATTTAATGCATAAAGCGTTACGTGATATTTTGGGTGAGCATGTAGAACAAAAAGGCTCGTTGGTAACAGCAAATCGTTTGCGTTTTGATTTTGCTCATACTGAACCCATGAGCAAACAAGAAATTAGCAAGGTTGAAAAGCGGGTTAATAATGAAATCCGCTTAAATGCAGAAGCTAAATCAAAGGTAACCAGTATGGATGAAGCCATCAAGCAGGGTGCAATGGCATTGTTTGGTGAAAAATACGGTGATGAGGTGCGTGTCGTTAATATTGGTTATTCAACGGAACTGTGTGGCGGTGTACACGTAAAGCGCGCGGGTGATATTGGTTTATTTAAAATCATTAGTGAGTCGGGTGTGGCAGCAGGCGTTCGTCGTGTTGAAGCAGTTACTGGAACAGGCGCAATGGATTGGGTTGAAGAGCGTTCTATTCAATTGGAGTCTATTGCTAATCTAGTCAAAACAGGTGTCAATGGCGCGCAAGAAAAGATCAGTCTAATTTTAGAAAAGTCGCGTTCGTTAGAAAAAGAACTGGATCAATTAAAATCCAAACTCGCTTCTCAAGCAGGTTCAGATTTAGCATCACAAGCCATCGAAATTAATGGAATCAAAGTATTGGCAGCTAATTTAGAGGGCGTAGACCCTAAATCATTACGCGATACGGTTGATCAATTAAAAAATAAATTAGGCAAAGCAGCGGTGGTGGTTTCCACTATTGCTAATGGCAAAGTGAGTTTGGTCGCAGGCGTAACAAAAGAAGAGACAGCATTGATTAAAGCGGGTGATTTATTAAAGCATGTCGCCAGCCAAATCGATGGAAAAGGCGGCGGAAGACCCGATATGGCGCAGGGTGGAGGCAATAATCCAGAGGCTCTCCCTGCTGCATTAGAGTCTGTGCCAACATGGATAGAAGGGCAGCTTTCATGACAGCAAAAAACAAATTAATTGTTCAAAAATACGGTGGTACATCGGTTGGTTCGATCGAGCGTATTCAAGAAGTTGCAAAACGTGTGATACGTTATCGTAAACGTGGTGATTCCGTTATCGTGGTTTTATCTGCGATGTCAGGAGAAACCAATAAACTAATTGCATTGATTAATGAGATTAACCCAAACGGTTCTGCACGAGAAAAAGACGTGGTGCTTTCCACGGGTGAACAAGTATCGATAGGTTTATTAAGTTTGGCATTGGAAGCAAAAGGCTGTGTCGCTCGTTCGTATACAGGTACTCAAGCACGTGTTATGACAGACAATGCCTTCAGTAAAGCACGAATTAGTAAAATTGACGGTAGTAACATAAAAGCAGATTTAAAAGCAGGTCGGGTGGTTGTCGTTGCTGGTTTTCAAGGTGTCGATGATGAGGGCAATATTACCACATTAGGGCGTGGTGGTTCTGATACCACAGCAGTTGCGTTAGCGGTTGCACTAGAAGCGGATGAATGCCAAATTTATACTGATGTTGATGGCGTTTACACGACCGATCCACGCATGGTGCCAGAGGCAAGACATATCCCCAAGTTAGCATTAGAAGAAATGCTGGAAATGGCAAGCCAAGGTTCTAAAGTATTACAAATACGCGCAGTGGAATTTGCCCATAAATACAATATGCCGATTCGAGTGCTATCAAGTTTTGATGAAGGCGATGACGGAAAAAGTACGCTAGTAACGCGAGAGGAAGACATAATGGAAGAAGTATTAGTCAGAGGCGTCGCCTTTAATAAAGACGAAGCACAATTAACAATTACCGGCGTGCCTGATCAGCCGGGTGTGGCTTATAAAATAGTCGGTCCAATTTCAGATGCGAATATAGAAGTCGATATGATTGTGCAAAATATTGGAACCGATGGCACAACAGATTTCACGTTTACCGTACACCGTAACGATTATGATCATGCAAAGGAAGTACTGTGTGCAACAGGAAAAACACTGGGCGCAAAGACCTGTAGCGGCAATGATAAAATAGCCAAGGTTTCCATTATTGGTGGTGGAATGCGCTCTCATGCCGGAGTTGCAAGCCAGATGTTTGAAGCATTGGCTAAAGAAAATATCAATATACACATGATTTCCACATCTGAAATTAAAGTATCCGTTGTAGTTGATGAGAAATATTTAGAACTCGCTGTACGCAGTTTGCATGAAACATTTGGATTAGATCAGGCATAAAAAGCCAGCCGTAATTAACTGGTTTTTAGAATAGGCGTGCCAAAGGGTATATATGCCGGACTTAATAACAGTAAATAGTTGTCTTTAAGTTCCCGTAAATATTTGATATAATGATACTTATGATTGATGATAAGACGGACATAAAAGCGGACATAAAAGCGGA
>CAZMWD010000072.1:3305-8966 GCA_964569685.1 uncultured Cocleimonas sp.
TAATGATACTTATGATTGATGATAAGACGGACATAAAAGCGGACATAAAAGCGGAAGATCGTGGTGAAACAGTCAGTATGATGGAGCCTCTACTCGTTCGAGAAACTTCTCGCTTACAGCATGAACTTGCTGATTTAGCTTTAGACCTTACCGCTAAATCCACCGCACTTCGAAAAAGCTTACCAGAAGGCATTGTTCGTGCTTTATCAGATTTAGTACGTTCAATGAATTGCTATTACAGTAATTTGATTGAGGGGCATAATACACACCCTATTGATATTGAGCGCGCACTGAATGAAGATTACAGTGCCGACTCCAAACAGCGTGACCTTCAACTAGAAGCCAAAGCACATATTGCTGTCCAGCAATGGATTGATAATGATGGGTTGAATGGTAAGGCAACATCAAGTGAGAGCATCCTTGAAGTCCACCGCCGTTTTTGTGAATTACTTCCTGATGAGCTTTTATGGGTAGAAAACCCAGACACCCAAGAACGTGAACGCGTATATCCTGGTAAGCGTCGAAAACGTGATGTTAAGGTTGGTCGTCACATTGCGGTTAGCCCGGGTGCATTACCTAGATTCATGGATCGATTTGAGGATGCATACAAAAAACTAGGCAAACTCGACTCTATTGTCTCGTCGGCGTGCGCTCATCACCGACTATTATGGATGCATCCTTTCTTAGATGGGAATGGACGTGTTGCTCGACTCGTATCTTATGCAATACTTCGTGAAGCGCTCGATACAGGAGGTATCTGGTCGATTGCACGAGGCTTAGCTAGAAACGAGGCTCAATACAAAACCTTTCTTGCAAATTGTGATTTACCCCGCCGAAATGATAGTGATGGTCGTGGAAACCTAAGTGAAGAAGCACTGGCTGAATTTTCAATTTTCTTTCTTAAAATCTGTATTGATCAAGTCGAATTTATGGAGAACCTTGTTAGACCTCAGAATTTGCGTGATCGTATTTTAATTTGGGCAGAAGAAGAAATAAGAGCCGGGCGTTTGCCACAAAAATCAAATATCGTTTTAGAAGCACTTTTATACCGTGGCGAACTACCACGAGGGGAAATAGCTAGTCTCCTATCAACAGGCGAAAGAAATGCTAGACGTGTCACGTCAGTGTTATTAGAGCAAGGCGTATTATTTTCAGCTACGACTCGCTCTCCTTTGCTTTTGAATTTCCCTGCCTCTTTAGCATCACGCTGGATGCCAGGTTTATTTCCAGACGCACCAATCGATTCGAAATAGTTCACTTAGAATATATCCAGAATCACTTAGAGTCAGTTACTCAACGTAATAAAGCTGATAGTAACCTCTTACTTTGCATTTTTTGGCGACATCTGCGAGCATGACGGTATCTTTTGTAGGTATTTGGAAAGTACCGTCAAAAATACCGTCAGATTTTGTCGGTATGCTAATAGATTTAGGTAGATTAAGACAGACGGTAGAAACTAGCAGAAGCCTTTTGTTATTAGTGTTCGTAGGCTTTTTTGGATTCTGCTAGATAAAAATATGGCGCGCTGGGGAGGATTCGAACCCCCGACCCCCTGGTTCGTAGCCAGGTACTCTATCCAACTGAGCTACCAGCGCGTAGGTCGTTACTTAACTGTAACGGAGGCGTATTCTGCTTATTTAAGAATAACAAGTCAAGAGAATAACGTTTAAATGGGTTGTTTTTTATCTTAGCGGTCGTCGGTTCGAACGTATTCTTGTTTTTAGTTATACATATAAAAAAGCCCACAAGGAAAACATTCATTGTGGGCTTTTTTATATGTATGGCGGAGAAGGAGAGATTCGAACTCTCGACACGGGATAAACCATGTACTCCCTTAGCAGGGGAGCGCCTTCGGCCACTCGGCCACTTCTCCATATTTTTTCACTTCTTAAAAACTATAAAATAGGTTTTTTAAGAGAGCGCAAGGATACCTTTGCATAAGGCTTAGGTAAAGACTGTTTTTGATAAAAAAGATAAAATCAGGGAATTAATTTAATTTGTAGTGATTTTCGGTCAAATCGAATTGAGATAGTGATATTTTGTTTTAAATGCTTGCGTTAAATGTATCACACGCAAAAACACGCTTTACCAAAAGTGGGTAAAGTTGAAATTAATATTATTGTAGTTGAAGCGTATTAACCCGCGTTTTGCTCAGGCTTAACTAAGTGAATTTTTTCGCTTTTGATGCGATTAAAGATTTCTTCGCGATGAACAGCTACTTCTTTTGGGGCTGCAATACCTATGCGTACTTGATTTCCTTTTACACCCAGTACCGTTACGGTGACATCGTCACCAATCATTAATGCTTCGCCTACGCGCCTTGTTAAAATTAACATCCTTTAAATCTCCATTCTTTTTATAATTATTTTAGTCCTAATATCATTGGATATGTAAATGCTGAGCTTTTAATACCATTGATAGTAATAGAATCTCATAAATCGGCTTAACACAGACTTAATTTAAAGATAAGTTTTTCGAATAGGCTAAAGTTATCAGATAGAACTATCTTATTGTGGCGGTACAGGCTCTTGTTTGTAAAATAACACAAGTTGAGAATATACCTCTGGGCTGTGTTGTTTCAATATTGCGGGTGCAGTAAAAAAATATTCGCTGACAACCGCAAAGTACTCTGCCGGATTGGTAACGGCGTATTCATTGATGTGCGCATGCTGAAACTGTTCGTATTGATTTTCTAAACGCTCATAAGCCTTGCTCAGCGAATCTGTCCATTTCTGTCTGCGCATATTGGGATGCAGCGGAGGCATACCATTTGCTCGACCATTTAACATATCTAATTTATGAGAAAACTCATGGATGACAACGTTGTGGCCTTCTCGTAATGTAAAACTATCTCGCTCAACATCATTCCACGATAAAATAACGGGGCCCCTAGACCATGCCTCTCCGCTTAATGCGCTACGGCTACTATGCACTAATCCATTGCTATCAGTGACATCCCGATAAACCACAAAGGTATCGGGATAGATAACGACATCATACCAGCCATCGTAATAGCTCATGTCTAATTTTAAGATAGGTAGACAGGCTTGAATGGCAATGATTAGCTTTTGTTCTTCGCTAAGTACCAAGCCTTGAACGCCGGTTATATTTTTGTTGTACAAGAACATTGTTGTTATTTTTTTTAACTGCTGTAATTCTGTTGCTTGCAAAGGCTTTATAACCGCTAGTTTAGTGATGATGCTTTTCCATAAGCTATTTTTAATGGGGTGCTTACGAAGAATGTAATATTGACGGAGTTTTGTGAAGGGGTTAAATATCATTTTTAGTTTGTTTGTCATTTAGATGATAGAGTCTTATTAACCTTGGGTGTTTATAATGTTATTCAACTTATTCAATGCGCACGTTAACAAACAGTATGAGACCTCAGCATATAAGGCTCGTTATTTTTGCGCGAGAGATAAGAGGAATAAGGTCTTTTTTTCGTCATATTTTTGTGTAAAGGCTTCATAAATCATGCACTTTTCTGATCCTATTGCATTTATTATTCTCGCTGTCGTCGGTGCGCTAGCAGGTTTTTTAAATGTTATGGCTGGCGGTGGCTCTGCCTTAACAATCCCCTTGATGATCTTTATGGGTTACGATGCTACGGTTGCCAATGGTTCTAACCGTATTGCCATTCAAGTAGAAGCACTCACTGCTGTTGCTACGTTTAAACAACAAAATCATGCGGATTTCCCTTTTAGTTTAAGACTAGGGTTGATGACGTTACCCGGTGGCATTTTGGGTGCGTTTTATGCCGTTAGAATTGATGATGCCTTGTTTACCAAGATTCTGGGTGTGGTAATGGTGTTGATCATTTTCTCCTTAATGTTTTCTAAAACCAAAATCGTGGAACATGCTCAAAATCATCAATGGAATAATTGGCTAGCGTGGCCTGTTATGTCTGCGGTGGGTTTTTATGGTGGGTTCATTCAAGCGGGTGTGGGTTTTGTGATTATGGCAGCATTGCTACATTTGTATCGAATGGATTTAATAAAAATAAATATGCACAAGGTATTTATTGTCATGATATTTACTGTGCCAGCGGTGATTATGTTTATTGCGACAGACAATGTAGACTGGTTTGCGGCGGTTGCATTGTCGATTGGAATGATGGTAGGGACGTGGGTAGCGGTACGCATGGCAATCAAAAAGGGGGAGACTTTTGTGAGAGCAGTACTTGGGGTGGCGTTGTTGGTTATTGCGATTAAATTATTTTTGTTATAAACCTTTTTGCTAAAACCCTAATAAAAAGAGAAGTGCTATCATTCGTTTAAATATTACCTAAAATAGTGTTAATTAAAAATATTAAGGAATAGTCCTTGAAGGAAGTCTAATGACAAAACCAGAAATCACAAAGACAGAGCATCTTTTTGCGCAATACGTTCGCTTATTGGGCAAAGGTAAAACAGGTTCTCGAAACCTCACTTACGATGAAGCAAAAACTGCCATGACGATGATTTTAAAATCAGAAGTTGAGCCAGAACAGCTCGGTGCTTTTATGATGCTAATGCGTTATCAAGAAGAAAGCGGGGAAGAGTTAGCAGGTTTTGTAGATGCCACTTACGATGTGTGCAATATACCCGACAATATGCCAACAGTGGATTTAGATTGGTCGAGCTATGCGGGTAAAGCGCGACGTTTGCCATGGTTTATCTTGTCCACTTGGTTACTGGCAGAAAATGGGATTTCTGTCTTGATGCACGGCGAAGGAGGGCATACAGCTAACCGAATTTATACCGATGACGTACTGAAATTGTTAAATATTCCTATCGCACATTCATTTGAAGAAGCGGGCGAACATATCAAATCACACCATTTTGCTTATCTCCCCTTGCACGATTTTATGCCGGAACTTGCGCGTATTATGGATTTAAAATGGTTATTGGGTTTACGTTCACCGGTCAATACCTTTACCCGTTTGATTAACCCCTGTCGGGCGCAGTATTCCATGCAAGGGATTCATCACCCTGCCTATAAAGATACGCATCAAGAAGCCTCGATAATCTTAAAACAACCGTTTATGGCGGTTATTAAGGGTGATGGTGGCGAGACTGAGTGGAATCCAGATATGCCTAACTTGGTTCGTTCCATTAAGAATAATGTAAAGTTTGAAGAAGAATGGTCACCTTTGTTTCCTAAACGTCATGTCAAAGATAAAGTACTAGACCCTCTAAAATTAGCAAGAGTGTGGCGCGGTGAAGAGGAGGATGAATATGGTCACGGCGCAATCATTGGTACGGCCGCAATCACTTTGTACACAATGGATAAAGCTAACACTCACGAAGATGCATTGGATATGGCTAAAGACTGGTGGGAAAAGCGTAATAAAAAGAGTATTTGAGACTTACAGATTTAGCTAATATTAATTTTCCCAAAGTATTTTCATAGACACAAAGTGAAAAATTCTATTATTAACTCCACCTGAGGGTGTTGTAAAAGTACGTTTTGTAGGTTGGTGCTGAGGAACGAAGCCCAACACGAGGTTGATCGTTGGGCTTCGCAAGCTCAGCACCAACCTACATATTGTTACTGCAATACTTTTGGGACGATTAATGGCTTGATAAATTATCCATCGACCACATCTTTTATTCATACAAGTGAATTCCATAATTCTAATAAGGAAATTCACACAATAAATATCAGGTGAAAAATATGAGA
>CAZMWD010000073.1:0-2930 GCA_964569685.1 uncultured Cocleimonas sp.
ATGGCAAAAAGGAACATGGCTCAACGGGTTATGGCACAACGGCACATGGCACAACGGACTATGGCTTGATGGTGAATGGCAAAAAGGGACACGGCTCAACGGGATATGGTATGGCAGTAAGCGTAGGCCACCATCGCTCTAGTACAGCACTCAGTAATTATGGCTATCTGGTATCCTATTGAAATTTAATAAGAAAAATGGATAATTCGACTATGGAAATCGCCATGGACGAATTTAAAGAATGGTCATTAAATACAAGAATGAGTTTGAGGAAATATCACCTTTGAAAGGTGATATTACAAAATGAGGTTGAATAACTGCACTACCAGTGCGCTTTCTCCAACCTCATTTATATCATCAAAATGAGAAGATAAACAACTTTCAAAGTCATTTATCTTCAAGGGTAAAACAAAGAACTTTGAAGAGTATTTCCTAAATGAAGCCCGGGTAATGTTTTACATCTACTGCACTGTCGCGATACAATATTGACCCACCAAATAGGATTACCAAATGAAAAACGATATTGTACATGTAGTTAAGAAAGATATTTTAACAAATTCTTCACTTGTAGCTGAAATGCTAGAAGTGCCACATACAAAATTACTCAGAACAATACGGAAAATAATAGAAGACGATAATCTCACCCCCCTGGTCGGGGGGGTGAGATTCCCAAGGAAATTCATAGAATCAACTTTTACGGTGCGTGGTAGAAATTACCCAATGTACGAAATGAACGAACAGGCTTACATGAAATTAGCCATGCGTTTATTAGGTTATGCAAAAGCTGATATTGTACAAGACCAAATCATTGAAGCTTTTACCTTAATGAAAGAAGCGTTGCAGAATAAAGAAAATTCTGTGTTTCTAAAAGCAAGAAATAGTGGTAAAGAAATTAGGTATGCTGAGACAGATGCAATACAGCTATTGACCGAATACGCTGAAAAGGAAAGAGGTAAACCAATGAGCTATCCACTGTATTCAACTTACACTCAAATGACTAACAAAAACATCAGGTTTTTAGTAGATACAAAAATAGGAGCACCGTTAAGAGATTTGGCGACTATTGAGCAGCTAGGGTTTATTGCGGTTATTGATGGCAGGGTGGAACGGTGTATATTAGACGGACTAAAAAGAAAGCTACCCTATAAAGAGATTTATTATTACGCTAAGGATGAGGTTGAGAAATTAGTTGATGCGCTAGGGTTTGTACCAAAAATTCAATAATATGGACGCCTTGGTGATAAAATACAGCTTTAATTCAACTTAAGGTTGCCTGAACGGGATGCACCTGAAAGTATTGTGCCTTGGCTGGCATCATAAACCGATATGCTTGCCAACGATTGGATTGATAATGCTGAATGAGAAACAACTTACCTAATGACTGAACTAGAAATTAACATCGTGCTGGCTCTAGTTTGCTTCACCACCGCATTTTTGATTCTTTTGATATTTGTATTTTGGTTAAATTCAATATTTAAAGATTCAAAGACTTTAAACTCGGCTCAGAAGCACGCAGAAGCTCGTAGGAACGCGCGTAATCTTGTAACCCATAGTAAGTCTACCAAATCCAGATACGATGGCTAGAATGATGGCATACTCTCCATATCCTCGAAAAACCCTCGTAGTCGCCAACCTTTAAGGACAACTACATTATTCGACATAGCTATCTTATAGTTTTTATTCTTTAACTCTTTTTTGAATATCTTAGCACCATACGCCGAGTCTTTCTTGCCCATCCACACATTGAACGCTTCGTGTACTTCTTTGAACTTACAAGCCTTCCCATACCCTTCACCAATATATATCATCTTTTCAATGAAGAATTGCTTAATGAGATCTTCGCTTTCAAGATACTCATTTGAATTTTCGATAATTGATGATGATGCTATCATCTTATGACCTATCCCAGCATCGTGAACTTTATAAAAGTCAACTGCGCCACCTACCATCCAGCTGAAAATTACATCTTTCATTGACAGTAGCTTATCACGGAGTCCAGTGTCTACATCAGCATCGGCAACTACAACACCCCATTTTATTAGCTCTAAGCGTCTATCCATAGATTTTCCTCCTTCTCTGATCGTAGGCGAGCTATTACCCACTAGCATTAGTTTGAATTCGGGATTCCATGGGGAATCACTACCGAACATTTTGCGGCTTATAATTTCATCGCCTCCGGTCAGACTCTTAACTTTCGACTCAGCCAACTTTAAGCCCTGCTCAATCTCATTCACTACAACAAGTCTCTTACCTCTAAGTGCTTCTACGTTTTGACTATGTACGTTATCTGAGTTAGCAGTAATCAAGACCGGCTCGGCTGTCCCTGCATAGTCCCCCATAATTTCCCCTAAAATATAAACGAGTACGCTTTTTCCGTTGTTACCGGTGCCGAAGTGGCAATAGAATTTCTCTTGACTGACTTCACCGGTTAAATAATAGCCCCACGTTTTTCGCAAATGTTCAAGTGTTGCTACGGTATCTTTGGGAAATGACAGCCTTAAAAATTGAAGCCATGGCTCTATCTCGTCCTCAGTATAATCAACAAGGTTTGCACTACAAGCTTTAGTGATGTATTGCTCTCGCGTCCCTTCTACTTCAATGCCTTGCCTCAAGTCTACTACACCGTCTCGCGTCCCTATCAAGTGGCTATGGCTGTCTATATCATTGCTGGAAATGCGGCAACCAGCGGAACATCTCAATTCTTTTATTTTATTGCTGGATGAACTAGTTGATCCTAGACTTTCTGCTTTAGCTTTGGACGCTTCACCGTTGATAATAGCTGCATTACTAAAGCTTATCAGTATTTTACTGATAATACCTAATGTCTCATCTTCCCGATGATGCGGCATTATCCATTTGCCGCCGTTCCAATAAATCCAATGCTCTTGCTCTTTGATATATTTGAAATTCTCATAGAAGTGAGCGTGACC
>CAZMWD010000073.1:3030-7503 GCA_964569685.1 uncultured Cocleimonas sp.
GGTTCAGTGGATTCAATCGGTTTAACGGGCTCAGCCTGTAATTTGCTGGCATTATTCGCGTTAAATAGCTCAGTACCTACATCACCCAGCTTCGCAATTCTAAACAGCTCATTAGCACCGTTGTCGTAAATTTGTGGCACGCCTCCGATTACCCTAAGAATCCCATTCATGGTGATACTAGCCCTGCCATCGCTTATATCGTCTGGAACTTGACAGCGAATACGAGCATCATCACTGGCTTCCAAGCCTACGTTCTTATTTGCAACGTCCAGCTTGATAAACTCTAGCATCGTCATAGTGACTCGCTGCCGTCCAGCATGGCTATCCCTCGTTACTGTCCCCGACTCCCAGCCACGCCACAGTGACATTGTTATGGGCGTATCCCATGTCAAAGACACATCGTCAAAGGTATTCATGGGTGTGAACTGCGTAATAGTCTCATATCCACCCTCGCTTTTGATTCTGTGAGCTGTAGCCAGTGTGAGCCGGTGGGCATCCTTGTTGAATTTGATGGCACTAAGATCTAACACGCCTCCTCCAACTCCAGCATGTTGTTGAATATTGGAGGGTGGCACGTTATCAGTGCTTCCGTTGATTGTCGGGCAACCTTCGAATATCAATCGCTCGGCTGAAAACACACTGCAATCAACTAGCGTTCGTTTCAGTTTTCCCGTTTTACCTTCTGGAATTGTGCCGAAAACATGACCGGCAATATTACCGGCCTGCTTTAACCGTTCGCCGAAATTCATGCCGTTCAGCTCGTCCGCATCTTGGCACTCTATGATGCAATGCCACTTTGAGCCGCTGGTATCATAGCCGGTACGACTAGAGTTTGAACCCATTACAATCTTGGAAGCCCCCGCAAAATTCCAAGCACCTAAGCTGCTCATAGCATCAACCCACCCCTGCCAGTCGGCACTTCCTTCGTCTTTGTCGAACAACGCGTAAACAGAGTGGCGCATATTACACTTCATTCTCCGGCAAACGTAGAGTCCTAGATTTATGTGCCAATAAATCTGACCTTCACTATTTATCATCTTCGCCAGCGGCTGAAAGCCTGATTCTCCCTCCACAAGTAATCGTATTTCGCCATCGTGCAAGAGTTGCTGAATCGTTTCTTCGTTATGAATCTCGTACTCAACGCCCACGGCAACGGCTGGGTGGTATCCGAGACTGATACATTGAAAGGGGTTGGTTGAGACTTGCTGAATAATGCGAAAAACATCCGATAGTGTGGGAACAGCTACACGAGTGGCTTTGCCACCGTAAAATACGCCACCTTTGTCCAGTTTTTGCAACTGTCCGGTGCCATCGGTTAGGAAATGTTTATTAATATGACGGTCAGAGGTGAAAACAGTTATGCATCGGTCGGAATCTGTGATACTATTACTTTGGGTCGATTGATTTAGATTTTGATTTTGATTGTCGGTATTCATAATTGTATTCCTGTAATTGATATTTTGATTTTAGTCAGTTGGCTCAATTGATTTAGATTTTGATTTTGATTGTCGGTATTCATAATTGTATTCCTGTAATTGATATTATAATTTTAGTCAGTTGGCTCAATTGATTTAGATTTTGATTTAAGGTATTCATATTTGTGTTCCTATAATTGATATTATAATTTTAGTCAATTTATTTAGATTTAAGGTATTCATATTTGTGTTCCTATAGTTGATATTTTGATTTGTGTCAGTTTATTTTGATTTAGATTTAAGGTATTCATAGTTGTGTTCCTATAATTGATTTTGATTTAACATGTTCATAATTGTTTTCCTGCAATTAGGACTTGGTTTAAGGTTTTGATTTCCATGGTGGTTCTTGGATTTCTAAAGTTAAAAATGAAGTTTAGATTGATGTGAATCGGTCTAGACTTTTTTTTTGCGTGTTGGCTATTTAAGCACGAATTTAAAAGCGAGGTATGAAAATCTGATGGCACAAAGGAATACGATTTATCCAAAAGTTTACACCGATATATCGACAGATAAAGCCACGCCATACATTCAACTCACCGAAACATCCGCACCCATGGCACTCACAGAATATGCTAAAGGGATAGCCACCGCACCCGATAATACGGCACTGGTTGGTAAGCCATTTGATGATAATCAACCCTTTATTGATGTTAATAAAATTCCATCATTTCAAAGAGATAACATCATTATTAAATGCAATTCCCTCACTCGTAGAATTCAGATTGAGGAAATTGTAGGACTCATTCTTTTGAGAGTTCAATCGCTAATTTTTGAAGACGGTGACAGCACCAAGGAAGTTGATAACCTTCTTAATGTTGTCGTTAAACTAAGAAAGTTAATCACGCTATACCTTTCGGATTATTATCGAGCTTCTAAGTTGATTGGTCGTGGGTTTGTAAATGTCCACATCGTGCCAACTCCTCCTCAGCCACCTGTATATGACCCTTCTTTGCCCTCGTTTTTGTAACCCGTGGCAGGTGTTCTGTCCAGCCTTCAGTGAGCTTTATAATTTCATTTTTGTAGTAATCATAATCTATATCCTCCATGGATATATCATTGAGATTAGTACACAATTTGAATTTAGTTCCTGCCCCAATAAATGTTTTTCTAATTGAATAAACACTTTTATTCTTGGTGTGTATTCGTTCATCATGGGCACCCTCTTCAAGAGTGGATGCAATAGACTCATAGTATTCATCGGTTAAACTGTTCTTGCGTTTATACGTGCCAACAATCCCTTTGGGTGGCATTGTCTTATAGATATAATCCCCAGCCTTACAAGCAATGTAGCGAATAACTTTTGGAAGCCTGACTTCGCTTCCCTCTTGATAAACTGAATGCGACCTAGCCACTTGAGTATGAATGATAAAATCATTCAACACCCGATGGCTATGCAGAGCATCCTCTAAATTTTCATCATTAACCATCACCTTATCGGCTACCTTCGAGACAACTTGCTGGCTATGATTTTGAGACCATCTTAAATCGGAACTGTGTAGGAAAAGACCTTTCCTTGTCACGTTGCCACTACGACCTACGGCAATGTAATTATTGACATTTCTGGAAAAGAATTTAGTATAAAATTCGGTTGATAAATCCAGTCGTGTTATCGTTTTCCACCAATTACATATTTGGCTAATTAACTGTGTCTTATTCTGGTGTGCGAAAATACAAATGCCATCCGTATTGATGTTAATTATTTTAACACCTTCAATGGCAATCAATGGCTCAACCAGCATTAGTAGTGATAGCTGTCCGCTGATTGTGGTTGTCATGGTGAACTTGGGGTCGTAGAAATCACTGTAGACTTGATTGCTGTTACCAAACGTAGAATTCAATGCTTCTTTCAATGAAGCATTTTCAACTGTCCCTTTCGCATGTGTTGAGCGTTCTTGATACACCTCGTCATTCACTTTGCAGAATCCAATACCGAGGTGTTCAGGGTAGAATTCATTTTTTATAGATAGGTTTGGATAATACGATTTCACGTCCACCAGCATGATGATATGCGCTTCATCCTCTCTGAAAATTATGTCCTGTGCGCTGGCATGTAGGCCACCCACTCCAAACACATATTCAATATTATCAACCCAGACAACTCTATCAACAAAAACACCTTTTGTTTCGCGTATCGTCATGGCTTCAAACTGACTTTGCATGTCTTGAAACTCAGGTAGCCTGAGTTTAATATTAGGAACAATACATTCAGCCAGGTCTATCGAGTCGCGGGGTGTTCTCAAATATTTGTTACACTCAATGCCAGCGGCATGTAGTTTGTGCTTGAATATTTTCGCACCGATTTTGGTGTTTGAATCGTTAGTAAAATCTAAGTCATACTTTTTGCTCAACGTAGCTCTAAACTCAATCTCGCCTCGAATTTCATGAAAGAAGTTAATCGTGGCAAGCACATCGTGCCAGTTATATTCAAGCAATATGTCCATGTCGGCATCGCCTTGAATATGTGTTTCCGGCTCAAATGGCAACTCTTTGACATCAAGCATGTTCATTCTACATTCCAGCATTTTCAAGCTAGTATTACCTTCACTTGCATCGTAGTGCATTACTTTCATTAAATCAATCTGTCGAATCTCAGGACTCCATATCACATTGTTGAATCTATCTGCCCATGGTGTATTGATAATTGACTTGCAGGCTTGAAATGTATGCTCTAATCTGCATTCCATACCCAAACTGCGTATAGCATGAATGATAGGATAATCAAATCCGAAATTGTTAAATCCAATATGTGAATCTCCGTTGTGTTGTGATGTTTGCAAAAAATGCAATAATTTAGCCAAATGATTTATTCTAGTTGATATTTCAAAAGCCAGCACTTGACCCGTACCCACGTTATAGAACGTGGCAGTAAATATGGTTGGGAATGTTTCAAGGTCATAGACCCAATACTTATTACTGTTTATTGGAGCATTTAATACATCTGTGTACACCCAGTCATATTTGTCCATTCATCTAACCCTCTTTCTTTAAAAAAATGCCC
>CAZMWD010000073.1:7603-8950 GCA_964569685.1 uncultured Cocleimonas sp.
GGTTCTGGTGTTGCCGGTACTTCTGGTTCTGTACTTATCTGGTCAAATTCAACGCTCATTGCATTAGGTTTCAAAATAGGATGGCCTTCTTTAATATCAATGAGTTCTGCTAGTGTTTCTTTTTGCCTATCAGATAATTCCAGTTTCAACGCTTGTGCTGGTGTTATAAGTTTGGACGGGTAAACCTCAGCTTTAACAACTCTAAATGTCCTCATTTGTTTGGCAATTTCTTCTTCTTCGACTTTCCATACTTTAGATTTCTTGCCCTTCGTTAAATGCCACCCGTTCAGCACCCTACCCTCTTCTGAAATTCTACGAGTCGCTTCTACTTTGGCGCGTGAAAACGCATCGTTGAATACACTCTCAACGGTTAATATCTCGCAAAGCTCTTGGTCGCTCATTGTGTCGATTTCTTCGTGAACTTTGCTAATAATGAGTTCGTGTTGCATAATTTCTCCTGTTAAATGTCGCACCACCTCATCACAGTTTTGATAATGTAAACAGGTGGCACAATGTTCATTAAAATGTAATGTATTATCTAAGTTTTTTGCTTTTTCAATCAAGTTATTAGCTTGATTTAGCATAGTTTGATGGGGGATAAACTGGGTAGAGCTAGGGACATTAACATTAGGATGAATAATGGTCATTACTTGCAGTTCTATATCAGGGTCACTCACTGAAGAACCCTCAGACGCAATGAATAACGACAGTATCATCCGTGGGTCATTAACTCTGAAATCGTTGACGTAGTGATTACTATATCTAATGACTTCGTTTAAGTTATCGGTTGCCACGTTGATATAACCTTTAAGCGCTATAAACTCATGTTCCAGCTCGCAATGAACGCTAACCGTATGCTCAATATCCGCATATTTACCCTCAACATAATTAATTACGGCACGGCATTTCTCAATTAATCCTTCATCATTGCGATACAGCTCATTGTTAGCCTGCATTTGGTTAAGTCTACTTTTTAACAATGCTTCGCCTAACTCAAAATAGCCATGTAGCACAGCCATCACGTCATGCTCAATTTGTTCATGCGTGGTTAGAACTCTGGTATAGGGCAGTTCCAACCGAACAGACGCATTACACTTGAGCCAGCGCAGAGACCAGCTACTTGGCTTCATGTGGAATCAACGACCGTAACTGAGCTTGCACAGTGATTAACTCCTCGGCTGATAGTTGCGATAAACTTTCAGCATTATGTGATGCAATAATTGACTTGATTGTACCCGCTGTAATGCCGTGTTGGGTCATTAAGACCTGTGCAAACTGATTAACAATTTGCGAGGTTAACTCAGGTACTACTGCCACTGGTACTATTGGCGGAGCTGGAGCTATTGG
>CAZMWD010000074.1:0-885 GCA_964569685.1 uncultured Cocleimonas sp.
GTCAACCCCGTTCCGAAGCCCCTAAATACGATGCTTTACTGCGTTATTTAGATGATAGTTTGCACCCTGAAAAAATAACCAACGCATCTGCTACATCATCTTTAGCCAGTAAAGAAGAAGACAGCACGATTGCCGTTTCTTATGCAAAATCACCGCATCAGATTTGGAATATGAGTAAGCATCAAGCTATTTCAGCCAACACGAAAACCAGCCTAAGTGATCTAAGCGCTAGCTGGCAAGCAAACTGGGATGCCAAACACCTCTATTTAAGCTTTTCTATTACCGATGATGATATTCAAAAAGGCGATGAAATTGTATTAACGCTGGATCAACAATTTAGCAAACAAGATAAAACAGAAGATACATCTAACACTACTGAGAATGCCAAAACATTCACCTTCACACCCTTTGATAGCCTTGGCACACAAACGCATCACACCAAAACGGTCACAGGCTACTTATTTAACGTTGCTATTCCTTGGTCTTCTATTCATTATGGCAAACAGTCAGTTAAAACGGGTGATACATTAGGCATTAATATAAAAGTAACGGATGTAGATGAAAAAGAAAAAGGCAGCCAAACACTTTATTTAAGCAATAAAAACAGAGCATTACCCGAAATTAAACTAAGCTATTAAGCCTATATTTACACCATTGTGTTTTATCAATGCCTCCTACAGATAAATACCTTAACCTTCCACTAGGGAGCCCGCCTGAGAACTAAGAGTCTACTGCAAATCCCATAAATACCATAATCTAAGATTATCAAAATCGTTAAATAGCCGTGCTATTCGCCTCTTTCGATAATCTCACCTTATGATATTTCTGTGATTTTCGCTACGATTCTAGTTCTCGGACAGGCTCCTAGGTTATTATTTATCACTT
>CAZMWD010000074.1:895-8946 GCA_964569685.1 uncultured Cocleimonas sp.
GGAAACGAACATTCATGAAATACACAATCATCACCCCATTACTACTCGCTACGAGCCTTAGTATTGCAACACTTCAAGCAGCTGAAATCCCAAAAGACCCCAAACAACAAACAACGTGGGGCTTATATGTCGATTCTAAAGAAGTCGCAGATATGAAAAAAGAACTCGGCGACAAGATGCTTTTCATTGATGTGCGTGATCCAGTAGAAATCATGTTTACCGGCTTTACCGATCTAGTTGATATTAATATTCCTTTTAAAACGGCTGATCGCAGTGCATGGCATAAAAAGAAGCCTGTTTTCAATATGGTGGTAAATAAAGACTTTGAGAAAGATATTGAAGCGGCATTAAAAACACGTGGTCTAAATAAAGGTGCGCCTATTGCTATTATGTGCCGTTCGGGTGGAACACGTGGCGCACCAGCAACTAAATTATTAGAAGGTAAAGGCTACAAAAATATTTATGTTGTAACCGATGGCTTTGAAGGTGGAACCGTTAAAAAAGGCGAAAAGAAAAACTGGCGCGTTAAAAATGGTTGGAAAAATGCCAGCCTTCCTTGGAGTTACAAACTTAATAAAGAAAAAATGTACATGCCAGCCAAAGGAGCAACTGCTACCACAACAAGTACAGTTACAATGAGCGCTAAAGAAAAAAAAACAGCCTTCATGCCTGTTGTAAAACACGCAAGTCCAATGCCTAACTATATGCGTACTTTAAAGAAAAATTCAGATAGCTTAAAACTAAGCACTGAACAAAAGGATAAATTACAAGCATGGGTAGCCGCAAACAATAAAAAAGCATCCGATACCGTCAATAAAATCATTGAGCTAGAAAAAGGTATTTCGGTTGCATCAATGAAAGGCGATGGCAAAGAATCATTAATGACAAAGTTTAATGAGATGTCTAATCTACGTTTGCAATTAGCCTCATCAAAAACAGCCTGTCGCGATAATATGCGTTCAATCTTGTCTAAAGAACAGTGGAGTACCTTGGTTAAGATTCAAGAAAAAAGCACTAAAAAAGTGGCTTTAAATTAAAAGAAATCTTTAAAAAACAAGAATAAACTCAGGCATAATGGTTCTGAGTTTATTCTTACCCATCAACACTATTGACACCACCCACATTGATCACTTTCTTCCTTGTTCTGATCATCATCAGCGCACTATTCTTTCTTGCTTTACACTTCGGCTTTCGCGCCCCCAGAATAAGAGAAACTAACACGCCTGAATCAGTCGGTATCGCATTTGAGGAAGTATCAATCCCCACTATTTCCAAATCTAAAAACAAAGCTAAAAAACTGTTTGGCTGGCTATTGCCTGTAGAAAAAGCAACAGAAACATTAGTAATTCTGCACGGTTGGGGCGGCAATTCAGAATTGATGCTACCGATTGCGGTGCCTTTTCACAAAGCAGGCATTAATATTTTACTGATTGATTCTAGAAACCATGGCAACAGTGATTCTGATTCGCACTCATCGCTACCGCGTTTTGCTGAAGACTTGAATAAATCAATCGAATGGCTAAAACAAAGTCACCCAGATAAAAGCCATAAGGTAGCGGTATTAGGTCATTCTGTAGGTGCCAGTGCAGTTTTATTTGCCGCATCTAAAAATGATGATATAAATGCAGTCATCAGCATTTCTGCCTTTGCCCATCCCGAATGGTTAATGCAACGCTTTTTAAAAAGCCTGCATTTGCGCGCTTTACGTCTTCCGCAATTTTTAATCGCCTTTATCTTGCGTTATATTCAATGGATTATAGGGCACTCTTTTGTCGAAATTGCATCGCTCCACGTCGTTTGTGATGTGGAAGTACCTATTTTATTAGTGCATGGCATAGATGATACGGTTGTACCTATTGAGGATGCGCGCGCTATTATCAAGAACTGCCCCGATCCACATATCACTTTGTTAGAAATTGATGATGCGGGACATGAATCGGTTGATAAGATTAAACTAAATGCTGAAAAACTTATTACATTTTTACGGCATTCTGGGTTATCAGTTAATGATTGATTCGCTCTAACATGTTACTTTTTAAATCAAACGTAAAGTGAATTAACACCATATTATCTCGCGTTGTGTGTGATGATTTATCGGCATGGCGATATTCTAAAACCCTCTTGCCTTTATCTGCCACTGGCACAACCACAACACTTGCCGCTTTACGCATATCTAAACTATCTTCTTTGCCCATGCGGTTATTTACAAAGATTGGCAAACCACTCTCGCTTGAGCGTTGCTCCCATGTTTGGCCAGGCCCATATTCCCCTGGCGCCCAGTTTGCAGAAGATACGATTAAATCCGCGCCTTTATCTTTTAAGTATTGCGTATGGGTTTTAGGCCAAGCATCAGCGCAAATCAATAAACCTACTTTAACGCCATCAACAGTCACTAAGGTATTTTTTGTGCCTTTACTCGACCATGCTTCCGAGACCGGAATCGTATTCATTTTATGATGACGCGCAATAATTTCCCCTTGTCGATTAATCACAAATAAAGTGTTGTAGGTTTGTTTAGTTTCTGCGCTTTTTTCCAAATGACTGAGGAATAAAACAACGTCTAATTCATCCGCTACTTTTTGTAGATGCTTTGTCCAGCGATCAACGCCTTGCTTAATCCAATCAGTTCCTATTTTACTCTGAAATTTATAACCTGTTAACGATAGTTCCGGCGTCATTACCCAGCGTGCACCTTGCTTTTTAGCTTGGCGCATTGCTGATTCAATTTGTTTCATATTTGCATCAATATCATCAATATTGGTTGCTAGCGTTGGCTTCATATGTAGCATCACCACTGATAATTGTGTCCCTTTTAGTTCCGTAACCTTTAGTTGAGTAGTTTTATCTTCCCATTTATTCTTCCAGCCTAAAGCGACTGCATGTGAAAATAGCTTAATTTCAGACTTAAAGTTCTGCTTGTTGTTAACAGTGAACGCAGAAACATCTAAAGACAAAGCCCCCCAAAAGTCCCCCCATTTAGCGGGGTTTGCAGAGATAGCAACTGCCACCTGTGCTGCTTGATCACGTAATATCTCCGGCATGGCTGTTGGCGACAAAACACCATACTGATGTTTATCTAGCAAGGTGGCAAAAGCATAGGCGCTGGCTGTCAAACGTAAATCATTGGTGAGTGCGTTAACATTTTTACTCGCTAATTGAAAATCACTGTCTAATAAATATGGCCTCATACCCGCCAGTAATGTCGTTTTATCCAGGCCGAAACGCTGTAAAGCATGTATCACATTACTGATCTTGGAAGGTTCTAGTTTATTCTGCCAACGCAGTGCTTTTAAAACAGCGTCACGTACCACCGTCCCTACCATTTCGCCCAGCTTCAAATGACCACTCGCGCTTTCCAAGGGCGTTGCATTTAGTTGTATGGTTGAAGCAACAATCAGCTGATCTGTCCCTGTACCTGTTGCCAAATGCGACGACTGTTGACTGGCAATACTTAATTCCGCCAAAGCGGCAGATTTAGCCTCCGTCACTAACATCGCCACTTTTACTTGTGCGCCCGCAGAGAGTGATTTGTTGACCAATAACACGATATTGATCGTTCCCTGATTGTCTAATATTTGCCTATCTACTATTTGAAAATTAAGTTTTTGATCTTTGCTTGGTGACGAAATAGGGTCTTGGGTTCTTTTATCAAAATCAAGATTAGAACCAATCTTAGGATCAGCTTGTCGCTTATTACCCTGTGGCGTTTGATACCAACGCGTTGGATCACCCGCTCGCTGAGCATTACCCTTCACCCCAGCCGTTACAAAAGCGGTAACAGTTAAGTCTTTAAATTGTTGTTGCACTAAGGCTGTTTGTTGAATATTTGCTGCAGTTCCCATCAACACCATTTGCTTAGCAGGCAAAGATAACTGTTTTGCTATTTTTTCATGGTAGCGCAAGCGGCTTAATGCAAGCTGTTGTTTAAAACGTTTATTATCCGCCACCGCTTCCATGCTTTGATGATTCACTAAATACTGGATGGTTGTTGATTCTCCACCGTTTACCGATGATGTTGATAACACCCGATGCGGCTTTTTTAAGCTTACTACCAAAAACTGTCCTTGACGTTGCGCGGTGTATTCACCCGTTTCTAGTAAAACAGTGGCGTTTAAATTATCAGACGTTGATGTTTGAGCCGATACAGTAACCGCAAACAATCCGAAAAATAGTAGCAAAAAAAACCGTAACAAATTCATCTGATTATTCTCCTTTTATAAGAATCAATTTGCCTGTCTTAGGATCTTTATAAACCTGACCCATAGATTGCATACCATCCGCGCCGCCCTCTAGTGCGTTTTTAATCGACTCGGGTGTTTCCACTAGCTCATTACCCGTTGTTACATTTATTGTTTGTTTTTCCTTGAGTGTTGAGTCAAGTGACGTGGGATCAAGCGAAAAATGTTCACGTAAGTCATTACTTTGAGCAATCAGCGCCAACATTAATCCTAAAGCAAATACTAACATCACATCCATAATATTTGCGAAACCTGCCAATGGGTCGGTATCTTGCTCGGCGAAACGATTAGATTGCCATGCTGGTTTTTTTATTTTTTTTGTCATGCGTCACTATTCTCTATACTGTCAACATCCATTTTATTCCACACTTGTTCATACCAGCGCCGACGAATACGCCCGATAACGTACGCTATTAAACCAATCAACAAACCCACCACTGTGGTATCAAATGCAACAGTTAAGGCAGTTGCCAGAATATCTATATTGCCTGAACTCAACGCAGTCAAGCCCGGCCCTAATGGAATCAATGTGCCCATCAAACCCAGTATCGGGCCAACGCGTGCGAGTAAATCAACACGTTCTAAACGAACGTTTGCATAACGTTGAAAATAATCTTGATTGTTTTTCACCTTAGCCTCAGCGTCAATCTCAGGGGTGATTTCCGTAAACGTCTTTAATAAAAAGAAACGTTCGGAAAATGCCTGGCCAAACTCCAACAACGTAAACATTAAAGCAAAGCCTAACATCACAACAACAGGAATCAACAACCAGCCCACCAGCTCATGCAAACCACCTAATAATAATCCATGATCCATTAGTGCTTACCTCGCATCTGTTGCTCCATTTTCTTTGATGTTCTAACACCTTGATAAAAACCTGCGATAATTAAGAACAGCAATAACGCCATTAACCAACGTTGCCACGTTTGTTCTTCAATATCGTTGGTCGTTTGTTCTTGTTGCTGTTCTTGTTGCGTACCCACTTCGCTTTCCTGTGCCGAAGGTTTATTTTGCGACTCTGGCTTCTCCTTTGTTTTTTCTGCTAATTTCTCGTCATCACTTAATTGAATTTCTGCCACACGATACGTCTCATTGCTCTCTTTTGGGGTAGGTTTGGCTCGCGCAGATTCAATCGCATTTGCAATCGATTGCCATTGTTCTGGTGGTAAATACTGCTCTAACCATGGCAACATCGGGTTGTCTGGATCGGTATGTCCACTACCAGGTAAACCATTCAGCTTAACTAATGTCGCAAACTCACTGGCTAGTTGTTGAATTGTTTGTTGGTCTGCTTGCCAAAAGTCTTTTTTGACCGCCACTAGCATGATCGCCAACATATTGCTTTTAACGTGCGCGTTATGCCCTTTTGACAAAAACTCATCCAACTGAATATCGTAACGATCATCAATATAAACATCTTTGACCTCTTCCCACGCCCAGTCACCGACTAAGGTAGGATTGGTGACTTGCCAACCCCACAGATATTCCAGAAACTCACTACCCATCGTACGCGCGCCGGCATAATCATGTTTCATTTGCCCTTTTAACCATTCTGGATTTAAAAATCGTCCGCGCAATTCTTGTCGTAAAGCCAAACCTAAGGGACGTGTTTTAACTTTTTTTGGATCAGCATGATCAATCACATAATTATTGGGTGCTTTGCCTGTTATCATTTCCACCGACAAACTCAAACCGCCTAAATAATCAAAGGCATCGTTGTTATCAATCAAACCATAGAGGTTACTCGAACGTCCAAAATAAGTATTTTCAACATCCGCTAACACCCGTTTAAACGCTGCCTGTGCGGGCTTTCCAAAACCATTTGCGCCGTAACTGTGGCCAATACGACGCATATAAACTTTGGCAAGCTCATCGCGTTTTTCCCACGCACCCGAGCGTTCTACCAAACGGTTGATACCTGCACCATAACTTCCTGGTGCATCCCCAAAGACACGAAAACTGGCAATAATACCTGCCTCTTTTGCCCCAGTACCCGCTGCCAATAACTCTCTTGCTTGTGTTACCCAATGTGCGGCTAATTGGTTTTTATCAAGCGATTCATCACCCCCTATCGCACCTTTACCTAATGAGCCTAAAGCTTGAGATAATGCCAAGCTAAGCGCAGGGTAGTCTTTACGAATCGTATCAGCGCTGGCATCTAATGCCATCAACGTCGCACGATCTAGCAATAGCATTTGCTGTCCATAAAGATCACGAAATAAACCCGATGTTGTAAATACAATATCGCGTCTTACTCTGTTGTTATGATCATCTGATGTCCAATCTTGGCGTTTAAGCCCTTTAACCAAACCACGACTATTCCACACCGGTTCTAAACCCAACATATCTAAACCAAAGGCTATCATTACGCCCTCATCGCGTACCACATCCGATGCCCAAAGAATTAACGCTTCGCGCTTTTCTGCATTCTGGCTATTGTTTTTACGCGCAGAGGATGCCATTTCTTTGCCCAGTTCCCATGCGATTTTACTCGGTATTAAGCTACTATCTAAAGCGTAAAAATTACGCCCCGTAGGCAAACTATTGGGGCTTCGTATTGGGTCATTCCCTTGGCCGGGTTCGATGTACCCGCCATTCAAACCGTTTAATAATGCCTTCATTTCAAGCTGTGGCGAGATCATAAGTTTTTGTTTCCAATTCGCTCTGTCAGGATCAACCCCTTTACTTTCCCCTGTATTGGCATCTTTAGACAGCATTGAATCCAACATCATCGTGACCGCTTCTGTCTCCCATTCCTTACCAAAAATATGCAATCCCAAGGGCATAAAACGTTCTTGTAGATCGGTAAGGTAATGCCCGACTTCATGTACCATCATGTCGTCATCCACTTCTTCAAAACTAATACCCATAATCGCTAATTCTGCCGACATTGCTTCAGCCAACTCTTGCTTGAGTTCGAGTTTATCGACCTTGTCTCTAATTTGCTGAACCAACCGCTTTGCAACAACCTCGCTACCGCTATTGGCTTCATAGCTTTCAATCAATTGGCGTAACTGAAGTAATTCATCATAAAGTGGCGTACTCGCCAACGGTGGTGTTAAATGATCCACCATGACCGCCAAACCTCGACGTTTCGCCTGAATACCTTCACCGACCCCGTCTACAATATAGGGATAAATACTGGGTAAATCACCCGCTATTAATCGCGGATAATCGTCGGCAGAAACGCCAACAGAACGACGTGGTAAAAATTCATACGTTGAATGACGACCTAAATGCACTAACGCATCTGCGTTAAACACATCACGTAAATAATGATAAAATGCTAAATACTGGTGTGGTGGAGGGAAGGCTAAATTAGCATGTAAAAGTTTTTCGTTAATTTCCCAACCTCGTGGAGGTTGTGGACCGATAAAAATATTACCAAACTGGATGCCCGGTAATAGTAATTCACCCTCGAAAATCATTACCTTACCCGGTGATTTACCCCAGCCCCCTAAGCCTTCGATACCCGTGTTTTGCAAGGCACTTATAATACTTGGCGCTGCATCCATGCACGTTGATTTTGTAGTAATAGTGCTGATCTTCGTGGTACTACTAATAGTTGCAAAATAACATGTTTCCAATTGCTTGAGTAACGATAAAGCCCGCGCTCGACCTGGATGATCCACCCCTTCAAGCAGATGATGCATTTCTTCAACCGTATGATGCAAAGCATCTTTCGCCAGTTGCGGTTTATTCGCACCAATCGCAGCGCTGAGTTGTTCGTGCAACAAACCGAACGGCCCTTGTTCCATCTCTTTTTTAATGGTTTGAGGCCTCGCAGTTTTATCGACATGAACTACGGCAGAT
>CAZMWD010000075.1:0-8923 GCA_964569685.1 uncultured Cocleimonas sp.
TAAAGCACTGCGTTTAATCAGTGGCGACAATGTTTTCATTCTAGAAAATGAATGGATAATGCATGCATTACTGACTGATGCGTATAAAAAAATAACTACATTTTCATAGCTATTTTAATATTTAGTTCTGAATATTACATCTGTTCCGTGTTATCGGAAAACCGTTATGAAAACTGATCATATAAGCGCTTAAGCCTTGTTTGAGATGCTTGCATAACCTCTTTTCTAATTGCCCATCGCCCAATAATTTTCCAGCAAACAAACGCTAACAAAATACCTGCTATTACATCTATCAAATAGTGTTCATGGATTAAGATAGTACTCACTGAAATAGCCGATGCCCAAATAAAAAACAATAGTGCCCCCGCTTTATTTGTTTTTGAAGAATAAAAAAGTGCTGCAGTAAATGCAAAACTAACGTGAAGTGAAGGAAAATAATTGCGCTTCATATTTACAAAATCGGCAATATCAAACATCACTCCGCTAAAACCCTGCGCCTCTCTGACAGGGTAACTCGTATCAAAAGGCAAAAAAATAAAGAACAAACCGCCGATGCTTATTTCCGCTATCAGCACCCAAAACAATGGCAATATTTCTTCTGAAGAACGCAATATAAAAGGGGCAAATCCTAATAGAAGCATCATAGATAAGTAAACAATAGAAGCAGAAGGTACGAAGGGAATAGAGTTTTCAAAGGTGAAATAAAGTGTCGTGCGCCAAGGTATATAATCGCTTAAAAAGCTCGTCCCAGCATACACAATAATAAAAAAAACACTGCAAACTAACACCAAAACAATGCTAACCCAAGCATTGTAGCCTTTAGGAATAGCCAATAATGGCGAGCTAATAATCTGCGATTTTTTTAACATCCTCGTCACTATTAAGAAATTATGCTGAGGTCTCAAGTTATTACTTTATTCAATTTATCCACAGTACGAGGCCCACGCCACATAGCAAACCATACCCTCCAAAAGGACGGTTGTAGCTTATCGTTGTTAACGTATTGTTTAAGAAAAATCCAAGGTACCGTAGGATTTTGATGATGTGCAAGATGGTAATGATAATTCAAATATATAGCGCGTGTTATTGGGCTTACCGATAAATTCCATGCGCCATTGACAGAATCTAATTCTGTAAATGCATGGTCTGCATATTGTAATGCACTCCAATAAACCGCAAAACCTGTGTAGCACAATAACCAGCCCCACCAGCTTAAACCGAGCCCCCAAAAGAGTATTGCTTGAAATGCAATTGAAGCCAATATTTCTTTTTTTACAAGTGCCGAAGGTATCTCGTTAAACACATTAAAATACGCAGATGAACTTGTCTGAATAGCAATATTTGAATCTTTATTCGCAAACAACTTAATACGATAAACAGCTGGCACTAATAAATAGATAATTAAACCAAAAACTGTAGCAAACCAGTACACTCCCGAAATAATGGAATACCATTGAATATATTTTAGCCACTTCACGTCATCATCATGGAGTACATCAAACTGTTCCTCACGTGTCCTGTTATTTTTATGATGGGTTAAATGAAAAGCACGTTGAATGGTCAAACTGGTTGGAAACCATGCGGCTGCAAATCGACCCGCCCATTCATTTATAACAGGGTTACGGCTAAACAGCCCGTGTACAGATTCATGCAACAAAGAAAACAACGTATTGGTAATTAAAGCAAAACCAATAATACCCACGAGTGTTATAAACCACGCAAAACCTTGTGATACTAACCAAAGGAAAAATAGATCAGCAACAGAAGCAAGCAACAAAATAATCAGATTAAGTCGCTCTGGCGGGACATGATTTTTCATTTATAGATTACGTTTTTTTGCGACGTCTACCTATAAAAAAGGTAGCTAACGCAAGTAAAAAACCTGCTGCTCCGACCATCCATAATGATTTTTGTTGTGCTGCCACTATTGGGTTTTCAAACATATCAACAGAATAATGAAAACTAGCAATTTTCCAACCACCGGAACGATGAATTAACGTGGAAGACCACAATGCCGTCAGGTTTAGCTCTTTCCCCGCAATTAATTGGTAACGATCCTCGCTATGCCCATGGGCGATCGCAACATCATCTTCGAGCAAAACTGATAAGTCATCGGCAATAAATTTACTTTGCACCGAATCAATGATTCTATCGGGCCCGACCATCATTTTATTATAATAAGCACCCAACTTTTCTTTCCCTGTTACCACATCACCATTCATGGTTGTAAAAATCACATTGTCATCCACATGAGCGAGTATTGTTTTTATATCTTTTTCATTCATCGCTTTTTCTAGGGTGGCACGTAGCTGGCGCAAGTCATTATGTATTTTCTTTGCTTGTTCGGCACTTACAACCGCTTGCTCTTCGGCTAATGCGATTTGTGGTAAAAACAAAAATAAACACAATGTAATAACCTTTAATTTAAACTTCATTTTTACTCTCCTTTTATTGATATAGCGGGTATGGTAGATGTAGCTAATGTAGTGATGCGTGGCAACGAGTTAAAAAAAGACCAGAACTTATACGCCCCAGAATCAAGCTCATCTACCAAACCTACTTGGTGCAAATGTATATTCTTTGTCGCCTTTAGATCAGCCATTAAAAAATTACGCACCAACCAGGATGTAACCATCAATGTTAATCTATCAAACACTATTGATTTACCCTGTTGTTCCTTTAGGGTGACCAGATACGCTTTGCTTTTAAACTTTGTGATGGGCTGTAAAACAACGATGGCATAAGAATTAAAATCATGGTTTTTTAATGTTAAAAAATTTCCTCCCCAGCACTCAACAGACAGCTTAAATGTATCTCGTTTGGATGACAAGATATAATCAACCCAGCGTTTTTTTTGATATATTTTCACTTTAAAATTAATACGCAACGCATAGTTATCTGATTGATAAATTTCAGGCTTATCAACAAACTGACGGTTATGTACATGTTTAAAATGTTGTGTGTCAAAGCTATTCAAGCCAAACACTTGATAACTGGATTCAAACTCTTCTGTTAAGGCAGGGCTAAATATCTTTGGCGCCACTAAATCCGGTGGAGATGGGATAGAGAATAGTGCTTGATCTCCCCAAAAAACAAAAATAATTCCGTATTTTTCTTCACAGGGTAAATGAACAATTTTACGTTCTGGTAGCGCGCTTTTTATATGAGGAATATGCACACATTTTCCACTCACATCAAAACGCCATGCGTGCAACGGGCATTCAATCGTTTCTTTAACTACCTTTCCCTGACATAAGTCTGCACCCATGTGGCAACAATGCCGTTTTAAGAATGAAATACTCCCCGACTCTGTTCGGAATAAAACCCAATCAGCAGCAAACAAGGTAACGGCTTTTTGTTGCCCTTTTTTTAAATCACAGGAACGAGCAACGGGATACCATGATTGAGGGTAATCATCATCACACTCTTTATTACGAATACAAGATAAAGCATCCTTTGGCATTATTCAGCCTGCTCTGTTGTTTGAATTGGGGCTTGTTCAATCTTATTTTTCGAGACAATATAATTAAATAATTGATAAAGGTAGGCACTCATATTGGGGGTTCTCATAAAGTGATCATAGCCCCAAATCGGATAAATATGACCGGGCAACTCCAGATTATCGGTTAATGGAACTAAGCCATCATTCGGCCCGGTTTTAAGGGTAATATGGTATTTTTTACTTAAAAATCCTTGAATATGCGCGCTATGAGGCACGGGAACTAAATGAATCATATCAATATTCTCTGCCCATTCTTCCTTTTGCCAACTCTTCTTCCGGCTTTGTTTTTGCCAGTAAGGATGATCCGTTTTCATTTCAAGTAATGCTTGATAATCGACAGGAAAGACCATCGCGAGCAAACGTAAAACCAACCGTTTAGTGGGTGTGGCTAAACGATAATCAGCATACGGTAACCCTTTAGGGATACCCGCTACATTGACCCAGCCACGAATTCTTCTTTGATTGTCTTTATCTTTAAAAAAAGCAGAATGTTGCAAAAAATGACGTACATCACTACTGCCCTTACTGATTGAGAGCAACCAAATATTCGCATGTTTTTCCTGTCGTAATGTTTGCTCAATAATTGCCGAGTTATCGGTGATACTTCCCCCGCTTTTAAGCTCAATCCGTGCTGTTTCAAAACCAAAACGTTTGGCAATATCCATTGCCAATTTCCCATCTGCACCTGTTTCTGAATGTTCTTTATAAAACATACCCGGCACAATTATAATTTTAATTTGGGCAGGGTTTGATAATTCCTCGATATGCTTATCAGAATACTGTTGAAGCTGTTTTATAAAATCGCCATGTTCTGATTGCAGCACTGCTTCGTAAAAAACACGGGCTGCAAAATCAGGCGAATATTGATCACTGATCGCCGTTATTGTTTTTGCGTTAAGCAACGGCTTTCCTTGTTGTTGATATTCTTGCAGTAATTTTTGGGCATCTTTAGCTAATTGAACTTCGTCCACAATCGCTGTTTCATAGGA
Source organism: uncultured Cocleimonas sp. (assembly GCA_964569685.1). GTDB lineage: Bacteria > Pseudomonadota > Gammaproteobacteria > Thiotrichales > Thiotrichaceae > Cocleimonas. Next base: position 4,492 of record CAZMWD010000075.1, read on the forward strand.
TTTAGCGCGAACTCTCACTCGCTATCATCCATTTCTTTAGAAGAAGTGACTGCTTGTTTATCAAATGATTCCACAATCAAATGATACTGGGCAGGTGCTAATGATAATATCTGCTTGCGTTTACCGCACCAGTTTATCTCGACCTGAACAGCCCCTTGGTAATCACCTAAACCAAATAATAAGCGTGAATCATTCTGCGCAGATAGACCATTGCTTGCACTCATCTCCCTCATCTGTTTTATCGCTTGTTCACCATTTTTATAGTTAATGGACATCCGTGTGCCAATAGCATCACGGTTACAACTGATGCCATTGCCTTGTAATTTAATACCCAACCAATTATTAGCTGCTTCCGATGCTTCTGCCACATCATTACGAAACAATGAAACAGGGGAAAACTGATGCGTCATCAAGACATCAAGATCACCGTCATTGTCTAGATCAGCTAACGCAATACCCCGTGCATTATCTTTTTTTGTCCAGCCAACTTGAGATGCTGCATCCAAAAAGACCTTGCCTCGTTTCAACATTACACGGTTTTGCTCAAAAGGAAAAATACAACGCCCCCGAAGGTCTGCCCAAGTATCGGCATAACCATGAATATCAGGCCCCGTTAACGCCACCCGCGCATTCCAATACCAGTAATCTGGGCAATCAGATTTTAACGCTTCTTTAGCGTTGAGATGTTGCCTATCATAGCTATTATCAACCATGCCATTGGCTTGCAGAATATCCATATTGCCATCTCGATCTAGGTCGCCTACCGCGCCACCCCAACCAAAACGACGCGGATTCAAAGCATTAAGGTTTGCCGCCGAATCTACAAAGGCATCACTGCCTTTTTGATCCAGTTGCCCATCATTAATCCACAGCATACTGCCTTCTGCTTGCAATGGCACATGCACATTTGAAACATAAATATCCAAGGTGCCATTATTATCCACATCTGCCAATGAAGCATTCATGCCTTTATAGGTATCACGCCCCAAACTCCCTCGAAATTTACCTTCCACAATTGTAAAATGCGTACCGCCTTGATTTATATACATAGCGTCTGGACCAAAATCATTGGCGAGATACAGGTCTGTCCAGCCATCATTATTAAGATCACCCGTACCAATATCCAGCGTCCAACCAGTACTGCTAATGCCCAAATCTTGAAGTGATTTTTTTTCTAATTTACCGTTATTATTGCGTAGCAGTACATCTTCTCCTCCATTTCGCGCATTGTGCCACGAACGATGCATGATATTTAACATTCTACGATCACCCTCAAAACCGGGCTTAGGCAAATCAAATAAATTAAACGGAGTCGGCTTTTTATAATCGGGTAATAACGGATTCATCGCATTACCAATGTATACATCTAGCCAGCCATCACGATCATAATCGAGTACATTCGTTGATAAGCTTACCGCAAACTGATTGATTTGATTCTGAGTAGATACATCTACAAAATCAGCCTTTCCTGTTTGCATTAATTGATTTTCAAGTAAAATGGGAATGCCATAACCGACACCAATGAGTAAATCTTGATCACCGTCATTATCTTGATCAAACCAAAGCCCTGATGATGCTAAACCGTATTTTTCTGGCATTCGCACTAAATCATCCAAAGCCGGTAATGGGACTCGCTGAAAACGAAAATCACCCAAATTTTTATACAATGCCGCACGGTCTTTTTCTGCTTTTAAGGGATAGGTTAAAAATATATCTTGTAAACCATCATTATCAAAATCTGCCACTGCAACCGCATCTCCAACCGATAATAACCACTTGGCGACATGTTGCAGACGAGGGTCAACCTTCTCGAATACATTGCCTTGATGTGTGCTGATTCCCGCTGCTGTTGCATCAATTGGGGTTAAATAAAAACCAGGTTTTACTTCATCGGTCTGACCTAACACCCCTTTGTAAATAAACAAACCTGACACGCCTAACAGCGTTATGGTAGCAGCGTTTTTAAAAAAGCCTTTAAAGTTATCTACCGTTATTATTTTATTTTTATTTCGACTAGCATCAATAAGAAGCCAAATATAGCGCGCGCTGTACACAATAAAAGCAGCGTAAAATAAAGTGGATAGGGTTTCTTTGGTATGTAAATAAAGGTCAATCAAAACAATAGCCAAAGCCATTAACACCTGCCCCTTTTTGCTATTCGGGGTACTGGCAGGGTCCGTGATCATAAAAAATGCAAACAAATAAAAGGCCGGTGCAGTTAATGAGCCAATGATCAAGGTTTCAGGTGGTAGATGGTGCTGGGTTAACCACGCACGTAAACCTAACGCGAGGGTATAAAAGAGTAAAAAAGAGATAACCAATGCGCTGCGTTGAATGCGCAAGACAAATAATAAAATGGCAGCCGTCACCACCACTATCGCCATAGAGGAAATTCCACTCCATTGATACGCGGGTGAAATGCTGATCATATTATCCGCCACTAACAGGCTGATAACGATACCAAACAACGAAGGGTTGTAGACCAGCCGACCGTTTACCGTAAATAAATATTTAGAGGCAATCGCAAAAAATACAGGGATTAATGGCAACCACATTCCGTGTGCATAGTTAACTAAAATACTTAACGATAAGCCGGTAATTAACGCACTAAAAGGAAATATCCATTGCCGTTTTAAAAAGCGATGCAATACTAAATCAAGTACTACCGCCGTAAATACGATGCTGAAGATTTGCACAGGAGAGCGGTTAAAACCAAGAAAGGTAATACCCACCACAATGTAACTAAATAACAATGCTGCAACTGCTACGCGCGGGTCTTTCCAAGTAGGGATTCGCTGTATCATATTGCACCAATTTCTATATGCGGGATTCGATCATCCAACTTTTGATAGTATGTTTCATCCTCTGGGTAATACACCGTAAAAAGATGCCCTGATGCCTTTATAGAACGATACTCATCTAACACTTTGGATAGCGGATTAAGTTGATGTAGCCCGCTAATAAAATAGTGCCATTTACCTTGGCGTTTATCATTATACAGCCGTGATAATAAGGCTCTAAAAACATCGAGATCATCTCCCGTAATAGCGGTTAATGCTAAATAAAAATACGGCACAACTCCTCCTTTTTTGGGCAGCGGTTTTAGTGCAGAAATAGTTGCTAATGCATTATAAAAAGGGCGGATTACTTTTAAACCAAGCGAATAGCCTTCGATATGGGTTTGTCTAAAATCACTTTGATCCCAAGCGGCAATTACACCAACAATGGTATCGCCTTGGCGCGCAACATAAATATCATCTATATTTAGCCCATTTAAACGTCCGTTGTTTAAATCACTGGCTTGATAAAAAGGCGCAAACTGTTTATGCGCATATTGTTGTTGAATAAAACGAAATACTTCGTCAATAGAAGCTTCATCTGCACACCGAATCGTAACGCCATCCAGTGAGAACATTTTACGTTTTATATCCAGATGAATGGCGGGTGTCATTATTTTGCCCCAGTCTTTGTATAGGGGTAATCCCGCTCTTGGCTTTGTTAAATTACGCAATGCTAAATGATTCCCCTGCAAGATAAGGCTGGTATACAAAGGCACGTGATCTGCTTGATGTAAGCCTTGTAAATAGTGATAACCCCGCGCCAATAATAAACCATTGCGGTATTCTGGCGCGCCGCGTAAATCACTTAAATAGCCTATTCTTTGGCGTTGCCCATTAATAAAAACATCAAGAGTCAATCTAGCACCTAAGCCCGCCAGTTTGTTTTTTTTGTTATCTATACACTTAATAACCTGAACTTGCTCCCCCTGCACTTTAGTACCCACAAAATAAGAGGGTTCACGCCTAAAACTCACACTAATGGCCCCTTCCATAGCATCATGCCTCATGCGCTCGCGTAATAATGCATCATCATTTTTTGTTGCTAACGTAAATGAAAAACGCGCCATTAGGGTAAATCTAAGCTTTCAATAAAGCCCACATCTGTCAACAACGCTGGAGGTTTAATATCGCCTAAACTTTGTTCCTTTTGTTGCATTTGCCACTGGGTATAACGATGCATCATATCTGGAATAATACGGTGTTCTATCTCACCTAGTTGCCCTAATTTTCGTGCATAATCATATTGTGGGTTTTGCTTCAACAATGTTTCAAACTGCATAATTTGGGATGCTTGAAGCGCATGATTGGTCGCAAGTACATAGTGATTTTTATGTTTTGTTTGCGGATATACAAAACCTAATGTGCCTTGTTTAGTGATACTTTTTGCTAATACTTGTATAACGAAATCCTCAGTTAATTTCTCACCACAAAGATCGCTGGTGTGTTCTCCTCGCCCCAGAAAACTCAACATAGGCGCACCCTTGTAATGACCTTGCATGAGCACCTTATCACCTAAGTTATAACGATATAACCCTGACTCATTGGTAAATAAAACGGTATACGACTCGCCGTATAGTAATTGATGAGAAAGT
>CAZMWD010000076.1:0-8829 GCA_964569685.1 uncultured Cocleimonas sp.
AGATCAGTAACACCAATCGTTGCATCATCTACATTAACGCCTGTTAAAGGTACGTTACCTGTATTGCTGACCACGAAGCTGTAAGTAATTACATCATTGATTGCACCTGTGCCACCTACAATTGCAGTTTTAACGATTGCAATGCTGGGGTTTTGAGTAAATGTCGTGACCGTAGGATCATCCTCCGTTGGGACATCATTATCAGATAAATCTGTCACCGGTGTTGCTGGATCACCATTCGGTAAATTCGGCGGTGTGCCCGTTGCGGTTGCTTGGTTCTCGATCTTACCTGCGGTTATATCAGCCTGTGTAATCGTGTACATTGCTGTCACCGTCTCGCTTGCGCCGACCGCTAAGTCGGGGACTAGAAGATCAGTAACACCAATCGTTGCATCATCTACATTAACCCCTGTTAATGGTACGTTACCGGTGTTGCTGACTTCAAAGCTGTAAGTAATTACATCATTGATTGCACCTGTGCCACCTACAATTGCAGTTTTAACAATCGTAATACTGGGCGTTTGAGCCAGTGGTGTACCTGTTAGATCTTCTTCGTTCGGCGTGCTCGGAGTACCTGTCTCGTTCGGATCACTTGGATTAGAACTATCAGATACGTCTGTCACAGGTGTCGCTGGATTACCATTGGGTTGGTTCGGTGGTGTACCTGTACCCATCGCATGGTTATCCAATTTACCTGCGGTAACATCAGCTTGCGTTAAAATATACGTTGCGCTAAAGCTAGCTTTTTCATTCGGCACTAGTGTGCCTTGTGGGCTTGCCCCATCATTACTACCCCATGCTGGAATCGGTGCTACACCCGTACCTGTAAAGTTTGCTGTAATCTCGCTTAGATCAACAGAGGTTAACGTAACGTTACCAATATTTTCGACCACATAACTGTAAGTGACGGTATCACCAGCGTTAACAACGCCGTTTGTATTATCATCATTTAGCACGGAGCCTTTGATGGTTGAGATTGCGGGTGTTGAAGTTAATGACGTACCTGTTTTGTCATTTTCCTCTGGTGTACTCGGTGACCCTGTCTCATTTGGATCAGATGGATTTGAGCTATCTGATTCGTCTGTTACGGGTACGCCCGGATCACCATTCGGTGCATCTGGTGGTGTACCTGTAGCTATCGCGCGATTATCAATTTGACCTGAATCAATATCAGCTTGTGTCAGTGTATATGTAGCAAGATAGGTAGCTTTCTCTCCTGAAATAAGTGTGCTTTCAAGACTTGTACCATCGTTGCTATCCCATGCAGGCACAGGTGCTGTACCTGTTCCTGTAAAGTCTGCAGTCTCTGAAACGCTCACTGAAGTTAACGTTACATGGCTGGTATTCTCAACCACGTAGGTATAGGTCACAACATCACCTACGTTAAGGATGTTATCTGTGCCTTTATCAACCGATGAACCTTTGATGATTGAAATCGTTGGTGCGGGTGCAAAACCATCAATATCACTACCTGTTCCACCTGCGGGTACTGTTACCATTGTTGGGTCAGTACCGTGAGAGCGAGTTAATGCTGAATCAACATCACCTTCTTGTAGATCAACCAGTGTATTTCCGGCTGGTACAGTCGTGCTGTATTGACCATTGGCATTAGTTATAAGTGTTTGGATACCGCCTTGGCTATCCGTAACAGTGATATGTACGCCTGCAATACCGAGTTCACCTGTATCCTGCTGACCGTTGTTGTTCAAGTCTTCATAAACAATACCGTTTAGCGTACCTGTATTTGTAGCTGGTTTGTAACCATCTAAATCAGATGCTATACCACCATCAGGAACATTAACTGTGGTTGTATCCGTACCTAAGCTTTGCGTTACGCCACCCGGCAAGGTGCTTTCAACCACATCAATAATGGTAGGACCCGCTGGAACGGTGACAGAATATACGCCGTTCTCATCGGTCGTTACTGTTTGCACATGACCATTTACGTCCGTAATCTTAACTTGAACACCTGCTAAGAGTGGCTCATTTGGATCTTGTGTTCCATTTCCATCGGTATCTTCAAAGATAACGCCCGTTACCTGACCCGCATTCGCAGGAGGTTGATAACCATCGACATCCGTCGCTGTACCACCCGCTAGAACAGTAACAATATTATCATTGCTTCCTTCAGTTTGGTTGCTACCACTGGGTAGATTTGTCTCATCAATATGAATCGTAGTGCTACCTGCTGGAACGGTGGCAGAGTACTTACCTTCTGCATTGGTTATAACCGTTTGTGGTAAACCATTTGCATCCGTAATCGTTACTTCTACGCCTGAAATTCCTGGCTCATTGGCATCCTGTGTGCCACTACCATCGGTATCGATATAAACAACACCTGTTAGATTACCTGCATCAACGGGTGGTTTGTAACCATCAATATCATTAGCAATTTGACCCGAAACAACAGAGATAGTTGTTGTATCTGTTCCCTGTGTCTGGGTAAAACCACCCGGTAAAGTTGTCTCATCAATATCAATAACCGCATCACCTACCGGTGCAAGTACTGCGTAGTTACCATTGGCATCTGTTGTCAGTATATGAGCCACATTATTCACATCTGTAACTGTAATCGTTACATTTGGAAGTCCTGACTCACCGGAATCTTGAACGCCGTTACCGTTGGTATCTTCGTAGACCGTACCAGCGACAACACCAAAAGGTGTTAATGTCACTGTTGTTGGGTCATCCGTTGGATCAGTTGTTACATTAGGGTTCTCTGCTAATGGATTGGGTGTTTCAGTAGTCTCAGGATTAGTAATCGCTGTACCATCAGGGTTTGTACCTGCATCGGATTTATCAGTCACATCAGTGCCTGCACTTCCATCAGAATTTTTAGGCGTACCTGTAGCGGTCGCTGTGTTTTCTACACCGCCAGCTGATACATCAGTAGAAGTAATTAAATAAGTACCCGTACAATTAATACTAGCACCAACTGCTAGTGTTGCTGCATCACAAGTTACAGGAGTTACTTTTGCATCCGCCACAGTCACATTATTAAGTTCTAAACCACCAGTGTTAGTTACTGTGAACGTATAATTAATCGTATCACCTGCTCCGGTAACGCCATCAACCACTGTATCTGTAATAGAGCCAAGTGATTTAACAACAGAAATATTCGCTTCTGCTGGGGTACTCACACATTGCGCACTACTGCTATCAGCAGCCGTACAGGTCGGTGGTGTCTTGCCGTTCTCGATGACAAGGTTTTGAATACTGGTTGCTAGTAAGGGGGCATCGGCTTTAACGATAAACGTCATGGTCGCTGAACCGCTGGCAGGTACGTTCGGACTGGTGAGGCTACACACGCTTCCAGCCACTGCTGTGTCAATACAAGTCGCTGTTGTAAAGTCATTACCTGTGGCGACGAAGGTAGTTCCTGCGGGGACTGTTTCATCTATCGTGATGGTCGCATCAGAACCACCTGTATTCGATAACGTGATGGTATAGGTGAGTGTTTCACCTGCTTCTACCGTATTAGCAATCGAACCATCTTCACCTGTTAAGGCTTTTGTTAGGGAGATTTTTGCAGCAACGGGCGTGCTTACACAACGCGCATCGGCAGTCGCATCAGCTACTGAAGCACAGCTCGGTGGCGTATCGCCTTTTTTGATTGCCACGTTGAAAATACGTGTGATTGAAGCCGCAAGTGGATCATCCACTTTGACTTTGAACGTCATTGTATTTGAAGCACCTGCACCGAGATAGGGGCTCAGTTCTTCACAATTTGTACCTGCTACTGCGCCAACAACACAAGCCGTTGTAAAACTATCCCCTGCAACATGTGTGGTGCCCACGGGTACTAACTCATTTACGATGATTTTTCCTGCTGCATTACCTGCGTTTGCAAAAGTAAGGGTATAAGTTAACGTTTCACCGGGTTCTGCTACCCCTGCAATACTGCCGTCTTCACCTGTTAAGGCTTTAGAAACACTTATATTTGCAGTTGATACGTCACAGCCTGGAAGCGTTGGATCGGTTATACAGTCTGGCTCTGGATCACCCGTAATAAAAGCGCCATTTACAATGCTTTCTAAATTAAGAGGATCATCTAGTTTAATCTTCCATAACATGCTTACTGTTCCGCCAGCGGGTACACTTGGGCTGGTTGCAGTACAAACAGTCCCTGCGGGTGCGGGTGTTGCAACAACACATGAAGCAATATTAAAATCTATCGTAGGAACATGCTTTGCGCCCACGGACACTTTTTCATTCACTGAAGCCGTACCTGCTATTACGCCTGAGTTACTCAAGGTAATTGAGTAGGTTAGGACTTGATCAGAACCAATAAAACCATCAACCAAATTTTTAGCTGTAATGGTGATAACGGCTGGTAAAGCATCTACAAAATTATTATCAGCGTCAACTTTTTTATCAGTAACCGTTACTGGTATTTTACTATCTGTTTGACTTGTATTAGTGCCTGTATCCCCATCTGAAGAACCATCGCCATCGCTAGTGGAAATATAATTAGCAAGGTCTGTTTCAACAATAAAAAATTCACCTACTGGCACATTCAGAAATTCATAAGTGCCATTTGCTAATGTTGTCATTGTTAATGGATTACCATTAATGTCATTGACGACAGCCCCAGAAGCATCCTGAATCTCAACGGTAACAGCAGATAAAGGCGCGTTTACAGAATCTTTAACACTACCACTCACGCTACCGTGATCTGGCGTTGCCGAATCCCAACACATATCACCTACAAAAATCAGCTGAAAAAGAGGTTCATCATTGGGGTCGTTAATATCACCATCGGCAAAATCACCTGCTACATAAGTAATTACAATTTCATCAACAGGAGAATTAAATTTTACCCTCGCATTTCCATTTGTTGAACTATTGGGTGAACTATCTGCTATACCATAGATACAGACATTCAAATTAGACGCTTGCAAATTAGCATTATTTCCCGCTGCCTGACATGAGGCTTGAGCGAGTGCTGTACTCCCTGTCGTTGCTACTGCGTTAGAACTACCGTGACTTATTGTGGTTGATTGAACCGGTACACCGGCAAGAAACCCTTGTACAAACACCACATCTCTAAAGAAGTCCGGAAATAAAAGGTCGGCATCAATATCATTAATGGTAGGTACAACTCCTGTTACTGGCTTATCAAATTTAAAGGTATGTTTTAAATATTGACCTTCTTGTGTCGGATCTTGCGTGATAGCCATAACCCCCGAATCTCCCCCTACATTTGAACCAACATGAAAAGTTAACGGCGTTCCATTACTATTTTGTGTTGTAAATTCTTCATAAGTGAGTGTTACACCAACGCTATCTTCTGTAAAAGTAACAGGTGTGGGATTAGAGTTATCAAATAAAACAGGAACATTTGTCCCATCCCATCTTATGTCTCCGCCATTAGGTACACCTGCCGTACATACGCCAATATTGTTATCTAAAGTAGGGTCAAATATGTTCACAAAATTATTATCAATATCGTCTTTACCCGCAGTGATGCTAACGGGGATGATGTTGTCTGTTTGGCTTGTATTGGTATTAATATCACCATCTGCCGAACTGTCGCCATCAGCTGTCGATATGTAATTAGCAGGATCAGTTTCTACGATGTTGTAGTCACCCACGGGAACATTAGCAAAGCTATACGCCCCTGTTGTTGGATCCACCGTGACTTCTGCAATGACGTTACCGTCTGTGCCTGTAACAGCAGAGCCATCGGTATTGAGTAGTTTGACTTTTGCACCTGTGACAACCGCATTTGATGGGTCTTTTACGGTTCCGCTGACCGTTCCTGCGGATATAGCTAACTTTGTTAAGTAGAAAGCTTTATCTCTACAGTCACCACTAGGCGGTCTAGCAACAGCACAATTTTCAGCTATTGGTAAATCGACACCGTCACCATTATCAATACACCAGTCAATGTTAGCGCTGAAATTATTCGCAGATGAGGTTTTGTCTTCAATATTTCCATTCTTAGAGTAGATATATCCATTGCCATTCGTACCCTTGTTACTCTCGTTGGTGTAATTTTTATTACAGAGTTGCACTGCACCATTGGTAAAGTTTACGGTACCTTCTTTTACGATAAAGCCACCGTTCTCTAATATAATCAGCCCATTGTTGATGTTAACAAAACCCGATGTGTGTTCCATGGTTAAATTATCGGATTGAGGGAAATCCAGTATGTTGTTAACATTAAGAACACCATTTTCTATAAAGAGGTTATTACCCGCGTTGTAGATAACTTCATGTTCAATATTGACAATATCACCTGATAAAAATTCATCCGGCACACTTCCACCCTGCCATGTCGATGCACTTGTCCAGTTACCATCATTCACAGTAGTATAAGTGTCTGCAAAGGCGGTATTAATAGAAGCCACTACTAATATCACGGATAATAGACAACCCTTTTGGGTGGTTTTAAACAGCATTGAACCGGAGCCTTCTTGAATATAGCAACCTTTCGATAGAGTCGACTTACCCCTAATCTGGGAATGGCTGGTACTTTTTTTAACGCATAAGAAGCGTTTAACTATTTCTAAAAATTTCATTCTAAACCCGTGTGATTTTTATATTTTAAATTTAAATTCCTACTGCCATCATCTACGTGATGTGTAATATTGAATTCCCAAATTAATTAATATTATAAGTTATTTTTATATATACATATAATATTACTATTGTACGGCTGGACACAAGCTTAATATAAGTTTATTTTATAGGTTGTAGATTTTATAATAGCTTGCTTATAATGCATTGATTTATAATTACAATATACTTAAACATGCAACAAGTTACCTGATTAGCCACGAAATTCAGCCATGTTTTATAATTTCTTTTAAAAACATAGTGTTATAAATTTCACGAACTAAGTTTCGGAAAACCATATTGGATAATAAGTTCTATAACGATGACTCAACTTGTTGTTTATTCAAAGTTTTATAGAGTTAATTTCACACGTTATATAAGTTATACTGAACATTATGGCTAATCAGGAAAAGTAAAATTAATAGGTAAGAATCATAGCCATTAGATAGATTTAATTTATAATAAAATACGACATCTATTTTGTTTTAATTAGAGGATTTATGAGATTTTTGGACAAAGAGAGTTCATCCGTTTAGCAACAAGATAAGTACTTTAGGAATAATTTAACAAGGGCTTTATCTGATTAATTTAGTTAGAATTTAGCGAGAAAAAACTGTCTCTATTTTTCACGAAGTGAGACGTAATAATCATTACGCATGCGCTTTTAAGTCATTCGTAAGCAAAGCACTAAATATTAATAATTGCAAAAGTATATTCATATTTTTCTAGAAAATCCCATGTGGCTGGTGACTTTAATGGAATGCTTACGCCGATCTTCGTAGAAAATATCGGTAGTTTTAGCAAGCTAAAACTAATTGCTAACGCAACTTAGCCAAGTTCCCAATTTCTTCTTATTTGTTTTTACCATAGAATAACGATGCAAAAAAACAAATACCTCAAACTTGGAAACTTGGCGTTGCCAGAATTTATGGGACTTAATCAGAGGACCCTTAACCATCGCTGTTAAAAAGACCAGTTAATGCCCATACCCAATGATTTAGCATCTTTATCAAAGTGATCATATTCACCTTTAATTGATACGTGGCGCGTTAGCTTATATTCCAAGCCAATTGCACCAATAAGACCTACACTATTAAGCTTTTTATGTTTAATATTATTACTCACGTTAGTGTTCATACTACCAAGCCCTAGCTTGGCAAATCCATTCAGACGATAATTCATTTGTTTATTAACAACCCCGTGCAAACCAAAAGCCTTGTAGCTTACTTTGCCTTTTTTTCTCACCACATCAACGGTGGCTTCACCTAAATCAGCATAAAAACCTTCTACTGCAAAACGGTGATTAAAACGGTAGCCCACCAATAGCTTGGTTGCCATAGCGTTTTTATCTGTGACTTTTCCTCCGCTGGTTTTAATACGTGGCTTTAAGGTAGACTGACCTAAACTGACGCCTAGATACATGCCTTTAGTACGAGTAGAGCGAGTAGTTCGAATTGTGCGAGCTGAACCACCAGACATTGATGCACGTTTCTTTGCCATGTTCGTCTGCTTAACATACGTTTGTTTAGCGTCTGGTTTTAGGGCTACCTTTCCCGTATAAATACAGTGATAAATTATGTTGCCTGACTTTTTGTCTTTAGTGGCTTTCATTTTTTGCTGCTTATTAATGTCACATTTTGTCTGAGCCTGTGCCTTTGATACTGGCGTTTTTGCTGCAACAAATGTGGTTTGTAATGTCATGATACTTGCGAGTAACACGCTACTGCTTATTTTTTTATTAATCGATTTCATTTTTAAAACCCTTTTTATTTATTAGTATTCTGACCACTTCACAGTGGTCAGATTTATAGTATTTTCTTAGGATTATTTCTTAAGAAACTTACGACGCAAGAAGATGATGAGACCAAACAGACCCAGTAACCCGGGTGCTGTACTGCCCCCTTTTAGACCGGTTTCAACTTCTATATCGCTATTAGGTCTTGGTTTCTCATTGACACTATCAACCACTAACTGAATTTCAGCCGGTGTTGGATTTTTAGGGTCTATATAGTTACCTGACTGTAAGGCAGAGGTGTAATCTTCACCTGAGATTACGCCACTAATACCGGGTATTGCATTCAACTGGTCTGCCGTCACGTTTATACCGTTATCATTACCAGCAATATCCTCGACCACTTCGTTAAGTGCTACCGATATAGGTGTTGAAAAAGTATCTAATGGATTTGTACCTGCTGTGATTTCTTCATCATCAGTAAATCCATCACCATCACTGTCCTTATCCGCATTATCGCCAGTACCATCACCATC
>CAZMWD010000077.1:0-5164 GCA_964569685.1 uncultured Cocleimonas sp.
ATTTCTTGGGCAGATACTGAGTGTTCCATTTCATACGCATGAGATTCCACTTCAAATCCCGACTTTTCTAATTTAGGTACATAATCTTGCCAGCTTGCAAATGGAATCACAGGGTCACTTTTACCGTGAGCGGCAAATATTTTTTGTCCTTTTTGCGCATCAGCTACTTGAGATAATAAATTTTCATCAAACGGTATATAAGTAGAAAGTGCCATAACACCCGCCAGTTTTTTGGGATAACGCAGTGCAGCATGTAAGGCAATCACACCGCCTTGCGAAAAACCTGCCAATACTATTTTTTCAGACACTGCACCCTTGGAAATTTCATCATCAATTAAAGCATTGATCCAATTAACCGATTGTAAAATATCATCTTGATTCGCTGTTTTCTCTCCACTAAGCGCAAGAAGATCAAACCAAGCACGCATTTCATAGCCATTATTGATCGTGACCGGTCGAACCGGTGCATGTGGAAATATAAATTTTACACCCAGGTTTTCTGGTAGCTTTAATTCTGGCACTATGGGCACAAAATCATTTCCATCTGCACCTAGCCCGTGCAACCAAATAACGGTAAATTCAGTGTTATCACCATGGCTAATATTTACCGATGGGAGCAATTGATTATTCAAACGTGTTACCTTCTTTGGAATCCGGCACTTCTAGCTCCTTTAATTTACGCGTTAAGGTGTTACGTCCCCAACCCAATAAATCAGAGGCATCTTTTTTGCGTCCACCGGTTTTTTGCATAGCAGCACTCACCGCTATGCTTTCAAACACGGGCGTTAAGCTATCAAGGATTCGGGTTTCTCCGCGTTCTAAACGTTGTGAAATATGCTGGTGTAATAAATGCTGCCAATCTTTACTACTCGACACCATGCCACTTTCTTCGGCGACATTTTCTATACGCAAATCTGCAGGTAAATCATCCATGGTGATTTCTCGACCGCTTGCCATCACCATCAACCAACGGCTAATATTTTCAAGTTGGCGAACATTGCCGGGCCATGTCAGCGTTTGAATATAATTGCTTACTTCATTGCTTAATGTTTTTGATTCTAGTTTCATTTCCTCGGCGGCTTGCACAAGAAAATGATTGAGCAGTAATAAAATATCATTATCTCTTTCTCTAAGCGCAGGTATATGTACGCGGATCACATTGAGTCGATGAAATAAATCTTCACGAAAAGTGCCTTCTTTAACGCGTTCTTCTAAATTTTGATGGGTTGCAGCAATGACTCTTACATCTACTTTCACCGGTCTTGTTCCACCCACGCGATAAAATTCACCATCGGCTAACACACGTAATAATCGCGTTTGCATCTCTGAGGGCATATCACCAATTTCATCTAAAAAGAGGGTTCCCTTATCTGCTTGCTCGAACCGTCCTTTACGTTGTGCTTGTGCGCCAGTAAACGCCCCTTTTTCGTGACCAAATAATTCTGATTCCAACAAGTCTTTAGGAATAGCTGCTGTATTTATCGCTATAAAGGGTTGATCAGCGCGCGGGCTATGTATATGTAATGCCTTTGCCACAAGCTCCTTTCCTGTGCCGGACTCACCCGTGACTAAAACAGACAGACTGGTTTTACTTAAACGCCCGATGGTGCGAAACATGTCCTGCATTGCCACCGATTTACCGATGATTTCTTGCTGACTAATGTCTTCATTTTTATTATCAGCTGCATCAACCGTTTGATTGCTCTCACGCCCCACTTCACACGCTCTTTTAGCCAGTGCAGTCACTTCATTTATGTCGAATGGTTTAGGCAAATATTCAAATGCGCCACGCTCAAAAGCAGAAACAGCACTATCCATATCAGAATGTGCGGTGATAATAATCACAGGTAAATCAGGGTGGTTCTTGTGAATTTCTTTTAACAATTCAAAACCATCCATATCTGGCATTCGAATATCAGAAATAATCGCTTGCGGTTGATCAGATGCTAATGCAGTGAGTAGATTTTCAGCATGTTCAAACGCTTGCACTTGCATATTGGCTTTTTCGAGCGCGCGCTGTAGCACCCAACGAATGGATTCGTCATCATCCACAATCCATATTATTTCAGCTATTTTTGTTTTAGACATTGGCTACTCCACTATTCACCTAACTTTTTTACTCATTGGATTCAGGTTTCAACGCATCAATAGGTAATAATAAAATAAAACACGTTTTTCCCGGCTGTGATTCAAACTCAATAACACCGTTATGCTTATTTGCTAGCGATTGCGCAATCGACAAGCCAAGTCCTGTACCATTCGCTGACCCACTAATCATCGGGTAAAATAATTTATCCCTAATATCGTCAGGCACACCTTTACCATCATCTATAATTTCAAGTCGTAACGCGAGCCGAGAGGTTTTTTGATTAATCGTGAAGTTTCTTAATACACGTGTACGAAATAAAATATTACCCTTATCCCCCACTGCTTTTATTGCATTGCCCACAATATTAAAAACAATTTGTATTAGTTTATCTCTATCAGCGTTCATATCAGGAATGCTAGGGTCATAATCAAAACGCAGTTGTACTTTTTCAGAAATATCCGAAAGCGTTAGTTTACGCACGCGTTCCAATACTTCGTGAATATTCACCCTTTCATATTTAGTCGGCTGACGAGAACCCAGCATTCTATCAACCAATTTTTGTAAACGGTCGGCTTCAGAAATAATGATGTGAGTGTATTCTTTAAGTTCTTTACTCTCTAATTCGGCATCTAAAAGTTGCGCCGCGCCACGCAATCCACCCAACGGGTTTTTAATCTCGTGCGCCATTCCACGAACCAACGTTTGAGTCGCCTCTTGCTGAGAAAGCAACTGCTCTTCTCGTGAGATGCGTAATTGATGATCAACACGATGTAATTCAAGCACGATACCTTCAAGTTGACCAACCTTGGTCAGTGGACTTGCGACACAATCAACCCGCACACCTGCTACATGCAAACCGTGTAAAGTACAGCCTCTTAATGTTTGCGTCTCATGGTTTTCAATCACCGTTTGTAAATGACCAAAAACAAACTCTTCTTTTAATAATTTAGAGTATGGCTTGTTCAATACTCGCACACGGCTCTGACCAAACAGGTTTTCTGCCGCCATATTAATATGCTGAATATTCAATGCTGTATCTAACACAAGCACAGCGGTGCTGAGCGCATCGCTCAAATCATCATTGGTAATGTTTTTTAATATTTCTATCACACTATTAAACTGTTTTTAAGATATGACTAAGATCACTGCAAACATTACGCCAACTTTCTTACTAGCGGAATATGAGCCTATCTATAAATAGAGCCACTCCTGCACCATTGTCATACTAATTCATATAATTATGCACTATTTTTGTGCGATTAGTGGTGATTTACACTTCGCTTTTTTCTTCAATTCATTGTTTGATGGTGATCAATAGTTGGCATGGTACTTGCTAAATAGTTGATAGCAATTACGCTTTTTTTGAATCTTAACTATTTACCCCCCATAAAGAAGTAAGAATTAGGATTCAAGAATTATTATTAAATTTAAGGAGATAATGCAATGAAGTTAGTCACTGCAATTGTAAAACCTTTCAAACTCGATGATGTACGCGAAGCACTCTCAGAGATTGGTGTTGCGGGAATTACCGTAACAGAGGTAAAAGGATTTGGTCGTCAAAAAGGTCACACAGAACTCTATCGTGGCGCAGAATATGTTGTCGATTTTTTACCAAAGGTAAAAATTGAAGCGGCTGTCGCTAGCGATATTGTTGATCAGGTTATCGAAGCAATCAGCAAAGCTGCCAACACAGGCAAAATTGGTGATGGCAAAATTTTTGTCACCAGCATCGAACAGACTATCCGTATCCGTACGGGTGAAACTGGCCCAGAAGCACTATAAAAGGAGAAGCTAAATCATGGAAAACAATATATACGAATTACAATATGCAATGGATACCTTTTATTTCTTGATAATGGGTGCATTGGTTATGTGGATGGCGGCTGGCTTCTCAATGTTAGAAGCGGGTTTAGTTCGTTCTAAAAGTACTACCGAAATTTTAACTAAGAATATCGCACTTTATGCGATTGCTTGTACATCCTACCTCGTGATTGGTTATCAGATAATGTACGGTGGTGGCATATTCCTTGAAGGGATTGCAACGGATGGTGCTGCTGATGCGGATGCTATGACTAAGGCTGTTTTAGCCGCTTCTGCCGAAAATGGTTTTGGCGGTGATGCGGTTTATTCAAAAGCTTCTGACTTCTTCTTCCAAGTGGTCTTCGTTGCAACAGCAATGTCGATTGTATCGGGCGCAGTTGCTGAGCGTATGAAGCTTTGGGCTTTCTTATTGTTTGCCGTCGTTATGACCGCATTTATCTATCCCGTTGAAGGTGGCTGGACTTGGGGTGGCAACCCTGTTGGTCTATTTGGTATTGAGCTATTTAACTTAGGTGATGCAGATGAAGCAAAAGGTCTCGCTGGTTTTGGTTTCTCTGACTTTGCAGGTTCTGGCATTGTTCATATGGCAGGTGCAACAGCAGCATTAGCAGGTGTATTACTACTCGGTGCTCGTAAAGGAAAATACGGCAAAGACGGTAAAATCAACCCAATTCAAGGTGCAAACCTACCCATGGCAACACTCGGCACATTCATTTTATGGATGGGTTGGTTCGGCTTTAACGGTGGTTCTGTTCTTAAATTAGGCGATATCGCTAATTCGAACACAGTCGCAATGGTATTTTTAAATACAAATGCGGCGGCGGCTGGCGGTGTACTTGTTGCCTTAATAGTTGCACGTTTAATGTTCGGCAAAGCTGATTTAACCATGACACTTAACGGCGCATTAGCAGGTCTAGTGGCTATCACAGCAGAACCTTCTACACCTTCCCCACTACAAGCATTAATCATTGGTGGTATCGGTGGTTTAATCGTTGTTTTCTCTATCCTTGCTTTTGACAAAATGAGAATTGATGATCCAGTAGGCGCTATCTCGGTTCACGGTACTGTTGGATTCTTCGGTGTAATGATTGTGCCTTGGACTAATAGTGGCGCGACGCTCTTAGGTCAATTCGTAGGTGCTGCAACTATCTTTATCTGGGTGTTCGTTGCCTCATTCATTGTTTGGTTTATCATCAAAATGCTTATGGGTATACGCGTATCAGAAGAAGAAGAGTACGAAGGTGTTGATATGGG
>CAZMWD010000077.1:5264-7403 GCA_964569685.1 uncultured Cocleimonas sp.
CATAAAAAAAGAGAGCCTAGGCTCTCTTTTTTTATGGAAATAATTATTTTTAGAAATAATAAATGGTACTGGACAGATCGCGGGGAGAAGATATGCGCAGCTGAAGTGTATCAACCGCAACCCACCAGCACCAAACATACAAAGGAAGGATGACCTTTGCACATACTCTTCGACGACGATTAAAACAATAAGTTCAAAAAAGGTTCAAAATAATCACATTATATTTAAATTAATTTTTAATACTTTTAATAACAATAGCTTAGAAAATTAAAAATAGTGGAAATTTTAGTAATCAAATAATTCCCACCCTTGCAGGTTTGTTTTACAATGCATCGTGGACATAATTTTCAAAGAATATGCGCGAGTAGCATGGCAAAACAAAGCTTATTTGTTTCTAGTGCTATTTGGGATAACGAGCGCAACTGCGCTAAGTATTTACGCGCCTGTCTTTTATAAAAATATCGCCAATGGTTTTACCCAACCTTTCAGCGAAGCAACCCTACAAATGATGCTTGAGAACTTCTGGATGGTGGCATTGTTCTACGCGGGCATCTGGCTGTCTTGGCGTATCTTAGAAATAGGCATTATTCCGCTGGATGCGGGTGGTGTTAAGATCTTAGAGCAGCGCTGTTTTGCCGTCTTAAAACAACAAAAGTATGATTTCTTTGAGAACCAATTTTCAGGTAGTTTAATCAAACAAGCAGGACGTTTTTCGCGCGCCTACGAAGTAATCATAGATTGGGTCATGTTCCAGTTGATTCAAAATATTCTGGGGATTTCGATAGCTTTTATCTTGTTTTATCAGCAACAACCCGAGTTCGCATGGTACTTTCTTATATGGGTGGTGTTGTTTGTTTCTTGGATTGTCAGCTACTCCATTTGGAAATTAAAGTACGATAAACGCGTTGCAACCCGCGATTCTAAATTAGGTGGAGCGTATTCGGATGCCATCACCAATATCTTTATTGTTAAAAGTTTTTCACTCGAAAAGCATGAACAAAACACTATTGATGATAAAGCACAGGCAACTTATTTAGCCAAACGTACTGCGTGGATACTGATGTTTATATCTTTCGCTGTGCAAGGCATCATGACAATGGGTATTGAACTCATACTCGTTTATTTAATGATTGAGAAATGGCAAACAGGTACGTTTAGTGTGGGTGAATTTGTTTTATTCCAATCTATATTGTTGATATTAGTGCAGCGTTTATGGGAGTTTGGGCGTAATTTTCGCAACTTCTTTTCTGCATTGGCAGATGCCACCGAAATGGCAGAAATATTTAGAATTGCCGATATAGAAAAAGATGCACCTAACGCTAAGGCGATTGAGATTAGCAAAGGTGCGATTGATTTTGAGCACATTTCATTTGCTTATGCAGGAAGTGAGCAATCAAATAGTGGTTTATTTGATGATTTCTCTTTGCATATAAAAGCCGGTGAAAAAGTGGCATTAGTCGGTGAATCTGGCTCTGGTAAAACATCATTGACCAAATTACTGTTTCGCTTTGTAGAGCCACATAAAGGGAATATTTATTTTGATGGGCATAATGCAAATGATTTCACTTTAGCCTCATTACGTGAGCAAATATCACTCGTGCCACAACAGCCTGAATTATTTCATCGTTCCGTGCGCGATAATATTTTATTGGGTAACTCTGTTGATAAAAACAGTAATGATAAACAGCAACATTCAGATGAGGCTAGATTAATTGAAGCAACGCTCCAATCACGCAGTTTAGATTTTATCCAAAAGCTACCGCAACAATTCGATACCTTAGTGGGCGAACGTGGTGTAAAACTTTCCGGTGGAGAAAAACAACGCATCGCACTAGCAAGAGCCTTTTTAGAAGATGCGCCGATTGTGATTTTGGACGAAGCCACCAGTGCGCTGGATTCCATTACTGAAAAACAAATCCAGAAAGCTATTTTTGAATTAATCGAAAATAAAACCGCGATTGTGATTGCCCATCGTTTATCCACTATTTTGCGCATGGATCGCATTATTGTATTGGAGCAAGGGCGTATTATTGAGCAAGGTACGCATCAAGAATTATTAGAAAAACACGGTAAGTATGCCGAAATGTGGAAACATCAAAGCGGTGAATTTGTGGATGATCAAAGTACTTAATGATGGCT
>CAZMWD010000077.1:7503-8760 GCA_964569685.1 uncultured Cocleimonas sp.
CGTGGCAGAAATTTACATAAAACAGCGGGGTTAGTGCGCGATGAATACGATGGCGTATTTCCTAGTTCTATTGATGCACTAGAATCTTTACCCGGCATTGGGCGTTCTACTGCAGGTGCTATTTTATCGATTGCTTACAAGCAATCTCACCCAATATTAGATGGCAATGTAAAACGAGTATTGGCACGCTTTTATGCGGTTGAGGGTTGGACGGGCAAAGTGGCGATTCAAAAACAATTATGGCAATTGGCAGAACAGAATTTGCCTAACCTCGGACAAGAAAAAGGACAAGGACAAGAACCAAAACAAACTCAAAAAAACGCAGATTACAGCCAAGCCATGATGGATTTAGGCGCGACCTTATGTACACGTACAAAACCGCGTTGCACCGAATGTCCTTTAGATACAGAGTGTGTTGCCCTTAAACAAGGTAATGTACAAAAATATCCCACACCTAAACCCAAAAAAGTATTACCGGAAAAACAAACAGTGATGTTAATTTTACAAAATACTAAGGGTGAAATATTTATGCAAAAACGCCCACCCATTGGTATTTGGGGCGGTTTGTGGTGCTTTCCTCAATTTGATAATCAAGAAGATGCAACACAATGGCTGAATGACAAAACAGGTTTCAGTTTAAATAACTCAAACGCACTAACGTCATTTAATCATACCTTTAGTCATTTTAAATTAGCGATTCACCCCTACCATCTTGATTTAGGCAATGACTTGAAAAATAGCAAGCAAACCCCATTAAAGATAGGTGTGATGGAGGCAGACGACAGCTTCTGGTATAACATCAAAACAGAATTTAACGGTGGGCTAGCAGCTCCCGTGAAAAAATTATTAACACAATTACAGGAAAAATAGATATGTCACGAATGGTAAACTGCGTAAAACTCGGTAAAGAAGCAGAAGGTTTAGAAAGATTGCCTTACCCGGGGGAAGTTGGACAAAAAATATATGACACCATTTCAAATGAAGCATGGCAGGGGTGGGTTAACCATCAAACCATGTTGTTAAATGAATATCGCTTATCACCGATCAACCCTAAAGATCGTAAATTCCTTGAAGAAGAAATGGAAAAATTCTTATTTGGTGATGGACCTTCGGCGGTTGATAATTTTACGCCTCAGTAATAACTCAGGACTCAGGATTAAATAAGAGATGAATCATGGCGGCTAACTGGATTACAGCAAACGTTGTTGAAAATAAACAGCTCACGGAGCGCCACTATGCCTTGATTCTCGATGTGGA
>CAZMWD010000078.1:0-8757 GCA_964569685.1 uncultured Cocleimonas sp.
GAGGCGGTGTAAATATTTAAAATTTCTACCCCCTCCCTAACCCTCCCCCTGCTAGGTGGAGGGGACTTGAAATGACAGATATTAAGATACTTCTTTTAAATCAACCTGATTATGAAGCCCAACCACCAACGCTTCTAATAACGCTTTCTGCGCATGCAAACGGTTTTCAGCTTCATCCCACACCACACTTTGTGGTCCATCAATCACGTTTGCGCTGACTTCTTCTTCGCGATGCGCGGGTAAGCAATGCATGAAAATAGCTTCTTTATCGGCTAGTTTCATAACAGCAGAGTCAACTTTAAATGCTTTAAATGCTTTTTCGCGAATTTTCTGTTCTTCTTCCTGCCCCATACTTGCCCAAACATCGGTGGTGATTAAATCGACGTTTTTCACGGCATCATTAATATCGTGAAAAATAGTGATGTGATTACTTAACGTCTTTGATAATTCTGTATCGGGCTCATACCCTTTTGGGCAGGCAATATTAAGATGAAAACCAAACTGTTTGGCCGCATTCATCCATGAATGACACATATTGTTACCATCGCCAACATAAGCCACTATTTTGCCTTCGATACTGCCGCGATGTTCAACATAGGTCATCATATCGGCAAGTAGCTGACAGGGGTGGAAATCATCGGTGAGTGCATTA
Organism: uncultured Cocleimonas sp.; assembly: GCA_964569685.1. Taxonomy (GTDB): domain Bacteria; phylum Pseudomonadota; class Gammaproteobacteria; order Thiotrichales; family Thiotrichaceae; genus Cocleimonas. The sequence continues at coordinate 653 of CAZMWD010000078.1, forward strand.
ATAACGGGTACTTTGGAATATTTGGCAAAGTTTTCTACAATATCATGACCAAAGGTTCGAATCATCACCACATCGACCATGCTAGAGATTACACGGGCGCTATCTTCAACGGGTTCGCCACGACCTAATTGAGTGTCGCGCGATGATAAAAACATCGCGTGACCACCTAATTGATTCATACCCGCTTCAAACGAAACACGGGTGCGGGTGGATGATTTCTCAAAGATCATCGCTAATGTTAGATTTTTTAGTGGCTCGTACACGTCACCATTTTGGCGCATTTTTTTCAATTCGATGGCGCGTTGAATCAATAGCTGTAATTCATCACGGCTAAAATCCATTAATGTAAGAAAATGTCTTGGTTTTGACATCATCGTAAATCCTGTGAAAGTTGTTTTTGGGGTTGTTTAACTAAGATTGTTTAAAATGTCTTAATCAATAGTGATACTGTTTTGATGATGGTATCAGCTTGTGCTTTAGTGGTGATCAAAGGAGGTAATAAACGCACCGTGTTTCCGGCGGTTACATTGATCAGTAAATTTTCATCCAGTGCCTGGCTGACTAAATCGCCACAGTCTTTGCTTAATTCGATGCCAATCATCAAGCCTAAACCACGAATGTTTTTAACGTGTTCGACAGTGGCAAGCTCAGATTTAAACTGTTCGAGCATGTAATGCCCAATGTTTTTTGCATTGGCAACCAGGTTATCGTATTCAATAATCTCAAGTACGGCTAAGCCAGCTCTAGTTGATAAAGGGTTGCCACCAAAAGTAGAACCGTGTGTACCTGCTGTTAATACATTCGCAGCTTTTCCAGATGCAAGACAAGCGCCAATGGGTACGCCGTTACCCAACGCTTTTGCTAATGTCATTACATCGGGTTTGTCATTGGGTGTTAGGTTTTCTGTTGTGTGTGAGTGTTGAAATGCAAACCATTCGCCGGTTCTACCTAAACCTGTTTGAATTTCATCTAGCATCATTAGCCAGTTGTTTTCATCACAGATTTGACGAATATTGCTTAAATAGTCTGTGTTTGGAATGATGACACCACCTTCACCTTGAATCGGTTCTACTAAAATGGCGACAACATTGGGGTTACTTTCGGCTACTTTTAAAATAGCGCCTATATCGTTATACGGTAAGTGTATAAACCCTTCTACTAAAGGGGAAAACCCGGCTTGTACTTTTGCATTTCCGGTAGCAGATAAGGTGGCGAGTGTGCGCCCGTGAAAGCTACCGTTTGCGACAATAATATTAGGGCGTTTAATATTCTGTGTTTTACCGTAAAGACGCGCTAGTTTGATTGCCGCTTCATTCGCTTCTGCACCCGAATTACTAAAAAAGACGTTGTCCATACCCGATAAAGCACACAGCTTATCGCCCAATTCTGATTGATGCGTAATTTCATATAGATTGGATGTATGCAGAAGTGTTTTCGCCTGATCAGCAATTACTGTCGCTATTTTAGGGTGTGCATGACCTAAGCCACACACCGCGATACCAGAAATAGCATCCAGATATTCTTTACCGTTAGTATCGGTAAGATATGCGCCGTTGCCACTTTTAAAAGCAACCGGTAAACGAGAATAGGTAGACATGAGTGAATTAGCCATTGGTGCGTCAGCCATTAGAAGGTTTCCCAAACTAAAAGCAAAAGGGTAACGAAAACGTTACCCTTTTGCAGAAAAACAAATAATGTTGCCCGTTTTTTGTATTTTTGTCAATGCAATTAACTGTAAGCGTTAATCTCTGTCCTTGGCTAATAACACGAAATATGCTTACAAGGCTCTGATTTTACAATTTATCAAACAGTTTTGTATGTGCTTAATCAGAGGTCCCTTAAAGCTATGAGTGAAGCAGGTTGAATTTCATGCTCGCTACTTATTCTTGTCGTTCTATCTGGGATTAGAAAAGCTAATAAGTAGCACTTTAAATTAATGATAATGATTATTATTATTAAATCTTGTATTTTCTATTAAAATATCGTTAAATACTAATATTAGTGTTTTTAAGGCTTTTATGATCTAAGTCAAATAACCTATCAATTTATTGAGGATATTAAATATGAAAAGAAGACGTTTTTTAAAAGGCACCTTCGTTGCAGGCGTTACAAGTGTTGCGGTTGGCGCAGGTGTTCTTAGCCCCAGTATTGTGTTTGCAGAAGGCACTGATGCTTTTGCGGCAAAATCACTGGATGAAGTATTAAAAATTCTGGGTGGAGCAGAGGCTGAAACGTCTGACAAGATCAAAATTAAAGCACCAGAAATAGCAGAAAACGGTGCGGTTGTACCTGTGGGAATTACATCTGATATTGAAGGAACAACTGAGATTTCTGTTATTACGGTTGAGAACCCTACGCCACTCTCTGCACAGTTTATATTAGGAGAGGGTGCTACTGCGAAAATTAAGTCTCGTTTTAAGATGGGAAAAACAACTGATGTTGTTGCATTGATAAAAGCGGGTGACAAGTTTTATACGGCAAAGGCAAATGTAAAAGTAACTAAAGGCGGCTGCGGAGGCTAATATCATGGCAAAATCAACAATTAAATTACGTACAAAAGACAAGGGTGGCAAAATCCAAGTTAAAGCATTGATTAAACACCCAATGAATACAGGGCTTGCCAAAAACAAAAAAACAGGTGAAAAAATTCCTGCTGACTATATTACTGAAGTGCTTGTCGAAGCAAATGGTAAGCCTGTTTTAACGGCTAAATGGAGCGGTTCTGTTTCTAAAAATCCCTTTTTATCTTTTACTTATGCTGGTGCGAAAGGTGATGCAGTCAAACTTTCGTGGAAAGACCGTGCGGGTAAATCTGACAGTTTAGAGAAGACAGTATAAACTGTGCTGAATACAGAGTAATAGTCTTGAGACTTCAGCATTATTATTACTCCGTATTTGATCTTTTAATTAAATAAATTAGGAACGTACATATGAAATCATTTTCACTTATAGCGACAAGCTTGTTTTTAATAGCGGCAGTTTTTAGTTCAAACCTTTATGCTGCAGAGCATGAAATAAAAATGCTTAACTCAGGAAAAGATGGATCGATGGTATTTGAGCCAGGCTCTCTAAAAGTGGCTGTAGGCGATACGGTTAAGTTTATAGCAACAGATTCTGGGCACAATACTGCATCGTATTTCACACCCGAAGGTGGTGCTACATGGAAAGGTGAAACTGACGAAGAAGTTAGCGTTACGATTGACAAAGAAGGTGTCTATGTCTATGTCTGTGATCCTCACAAGGTAATGGCGATGGTGGGTGTTATTTATACGGAAAAAGCGACCAATAAAGAAGCGGCAATAAAAGCAACTAAAGAGCTTTCAAGTACCTTTGTTATGGCTAAAGACCGTTTAGATAATTTCCTAGCTGAGATTGGTTCTGCTACTAAAGAAGGTGAAGAAGAGAAGAAAACTGAAGAGAAAAAAGAAAAGGCAGAAGCTACATAACGTTTATGGGGCTTAATCAAAGGTTCCCTTTAACTGATCTGAATACGTCCGCACTTTCTCCAAAAAAGTAGTACAGTTTTTAATTTGTACAACTCACTTAGTGAATGTTGCGGATATTTTTATGCTAAAAAAAAGTAAATGAGTATTAAAATGAGTCAAGACAAACACAATCCTCACAACAACCCTCACAACAACTCTCACAACAGCCCTGATAATCAAGAGCTTGAAGTCGTGTCGCGCAGACGGTTTTTAACGAAAAGTGTAGGTGCTTCTGTTGCAGCGGCATTAGCTACAACAGGATCTATGAACGTTCTTGCCAAAGAAACGACAAAAGCCAGTGGTATTTTAGAGATACCGCCGACGAATAAAATATTAGGTCGAGGTGTTGTATCGACACCTTATGGTTTACCCTCAAAATTTGAAAAGGATGTCATCAAGCGTAATATTGATTGGTTGACCCCTGATCGTGCAGCGTCAATTAGTTTTACGCCCTTACAAGACTTACATGGCATTATTACGCCATCAGGTTTGCACTTTGAACGTTTCCATGCGGGTGCGGTGGATATTGACCCTGAAACACATTTGCTTGCCATTCACGGCATGGTAGATAAGCCTTTAAAATTGACCTTAAAAGACCTCAAGCGTTTACCTTCTCATACTGCCGTACATTTTCTTGAATGTCCTGCCAACGGTGCATTAGAGTGGCGCGGGGTTCAAGTGGATTCTGCTCAATATACGCATGGCATGTGCTCTTGTTCTGAATGGACGGGCGTTAAGCTCACTACCTTAATGGAGATGGTAGGCGTGAAACCCGATTCTACGTGGTTTTTTGCTGAAGGCGCAGATGGTTCAGGCTTGCAGCGTTCGATACCATTGCCAGGTGCTAAAGATCAGTATGGAAAAGAGTTACCAAAATACGATCAAAATGAGATTTATAAAGATATATTAGTAGCGTATGCGCAAAATGGCGAAGCTTTGCGTGCAGAGAATGGCTACCCGATAAGGTTAGTTGTACCGGGTTGTGAAGCGAATATGTCGATTAAGTATTTACGTCGTCTAAAATTTACCAATAAGCCTTTGGTTACTTATCAAGAAACACGCCATTACACCGATGTTACCCGTGATGGTCGAGCGCGTCAGTTCACCTTAATCAATGAAGCCAGTTCTGTTATTACTTACCCAAGCCCTGATTTTAAGTTAGATGACAAAGGCTATCACGAGATTCGTGGGCTTGCTTGGTCGGGGCGTGGCAAAGTTAAGCATGTCGATATTTCACTTGATGCAGGAAAGAGTTGGAAAGAGGCACGTTTAGTTCAACCCGTTATGAATAAGTGTTTTACACGTTTTATGTTTGATTGGGAGTGGGATGGCAGTGAAACGGTCATGATGAGTCGTGTCACCGATGATTCTGGCTATACCCAGCCCACAATTAAGCAACTACGTGATGCACGTGGTTTTAATACGATTTATCATAGAAATTCTATTCATGCTTGGCGTGTATTGGCTTCAGGGGAGGTTGAAAATGTTCAAGTTAATAATGTTTAATCATTCAGCATCAAGTGTCGTACATTTTTTACTTCTAAGATCTAAACAGCTTGTCAATTTATTAGGTATTTTGACGTTAAGTTCAATGATAACGACTATAGTCGTCGCAGAGGCTTCTAAAAGTGACAAAGTAAAAATCACGGGTGTAGGCACTCCAGTAACCGATGCACAGTTAGTAAAATGGGATATATCAGTTTTCTTTGATGGTGAAAACTTACCAAAAGGTTCTGGAACTTTAGAAGAAGGTGAAGAGATTTATCAAGCTCAGTGTGCGATGTGTCATGGCGAGTTTGGCGAAGGTCTTAAAGGCTACCCTGTTATGCTAGGTGCGCCTATGGATGAATTTAAACAAGTGGCGCAAGAAGATGGCAATAATGTATCTATTCGAGGTATCAATAACCTCTGGGGACATGCACCAACACTGTTTGATATGATTCGTCGTGCGATGCCATTTTTTGCACCGCAATCATTAACAGCGGAACAAACATATTCTGTAACAGGTTATGTATTAGTGCTTGCTGAAATTATTGATGATGATGTTGAAAAAATTGATGCTGCATTTTTGAAGTCTGTCAAAATGCCATCGGTGGATAACTTTTATACTGATACACGCCCCGATGTTAACAATGTGCGCTGTATGAAAGATTGTTATAAACAAAAGCCAGTTATTGTCAATGAAAGTGAGAAACCATCGGATGATTCAAATGATGAACACAAAGGGCATTAATTCACTAGGAGAATAATATGTTATATAAAAAAATACTGTTAGGAACTGCATTAATACTCAGTAGTTCTATCGCTGTGGCTGATGTGTTCATGGATGAAGCTTGGGCTAAAAAGCTCTGCGAGTCATGGAACAAAAATACCCAATTAACCGTCGATTTAGCCACTGACGACTGGATGAATAATAACGAACGCGGTTACAAGTTAATTCAAATGTACCGTAGTTCTTGTGGTCCAGAAACGATGGTGCAATTAAAAATTGAAGCGAAGGACAATAAAGCTATTTGTACCTATGGTGGGCTTCCTACCGGACAGAAACTAAGTAAGAAAGTTGATTACCGTTTGCACGCATCTGATAAACATTGGACGGAGATGGGACAAGGTGTTTATGGTCCCTTTAAAGCCATGATGTTTGGATACCTTAATGTACAAGGTCCCTATGATGAGGCGATGTATGCAATGACTCCTTTTAGTGAATTTCTAAAACTAGCAGGCTCTATTCCAGGAGAAAAGGGCGATAAAAATTGTCCCGTTGTAAAAAAAGCAAAATAAGCGCCGGCGTTTTTTAAGAAGACCCTGATTAAGAGTGCGCATGGAATAAGTTGCAAGTTATTTCATGCAACGCTCCTTAATTGTAAGAAAGGATTACCTGTGTTAAAAATATCACGTAATAAAGTTGTTTTTTTAGATATGCTGGTGGTCGATGATCAGGGCACCCTTGTTGAAACAACGGATGGGAAAGAAGCATTTAGCTATGTACATGGGCGTGGTAATCTATTACCTGCTTTAGAGCAATGTTTAGTTAATCAAATCGCTGGCTTTGAATCTGAAATAACGCTACAAGCAGAACAAGCCTTTGGGGTTTATCACACCGAACTCGCTATTGATATTAAGCCAGAGCAACTATCCTATGATGTTACTCTTAAAAAAGGTGAATATATACAAGCTACGGGTCCACACGGTATGATGCAATTTCAGATAGAAGGGTTTGATAAAAAGTCTATAAGGTTGAATGCAAATCACCCTTTGGCTGGCAAAAACCTTACCTTCTTTCTGAAGGTTTTAGCGGTTAAAGAACCACATAAAGATGAAATAAGACATAAAAGACCGCATCCTGCTGGGCATCATTTAATGGTCGCTGGAAGAGATGTTTAAATTTAAATAAATTAAAGAGAGAGTGTATCAATATGATAAAGAATATTTTAGCTATTATCGGAGTGCTTGCCATTGTTTTAGGTGGAGCGATGTTTGTAAAATTTAAGCCGATGATGAATATGATGCCGATGATGACGAATTCAGAAATGAAGCCTATCATGGATGTTTTTCTGAATGACTTTGATGGTGTTAAGGTCGCTGCCTCTAATTTGGAAGAAGGTGCTGCAGAAACAACAGCAGAAATGCTTAAACTATGGATCAGCTCAAAAGGCGATATTGCAGAAGCAACTGTTTGGTCAAAGAAAGTTGAAGAAGGTGTAGAGCTCGAAGACGTTATTGTCGCAATTAATTCTGTTGCAACTAATGAAAATATTAGAGGTGTAGGAGAGCTACCGCTATCCAAAGAACTGGAAGCTAGAAATATTAAATCAGGTGTATTACACGTTATGTCATTCTGTAACCCTGAGACGGCCAGAAAAATGGTTGATTTTTCTGCTTCTATGGCTGCTTATCTTCCCTGTCGAGTATCAATAGTAGAAAGAGAAGATGGCCTTTGGCTATACACGCTAAACATGGACATGATGATAAAAATGGGTCGTAAAATGTCTCCTGAGCTAAAAGAAGAAACGCTTAAAGTAAGAAACGCACTATGGACAATGCTTGAAAATGGTGCATCAGGGGAGTTTTGATCAGAAAGTCCATAAAAGAGAAACATTCAATCGTATAAGACCTTTCACGAGAGTATGATCCCGTCATATCTCTCGTGCAAAGGTCTTATTTAAAGACAATATAAAAAAAGTGTTTCTGTATTTGTGGTTCATTTTAATTTAGTCTCTAGCGTCGTTAAATAAAACACCTGAATTTAGATGGAATACAGTCTTCTTATAATTTTTTACTATGGCATATTGCATGCGCTTGGGCCTGATCATTTAAGCGCGATTGCTTTATTCTCCATTGGCAAAAAGAAGAAAGCAGCATTATTATTAAGTCTGCTGTTTGCCGTCGGTCACGGCATTACACTCTATATTCTCGCTTTAATAATAGAGCAGTTTGCAAGTGATGGGCTATTGCAATATGGTGATATGATTTCATCAACGGTCATCTTGTTGATGGGTCTGTACCTTGTTTATCTTGCGCTTACCAATAAAATTCGTATAGATCGTCATTATCACGAACGCCACGAAGATAACGGCGACCATAAGCACACGCATATTTATTATGAGAACGAGCATCTAC
>CAZMWD010000079.1:0-8653 GCA_964569685.1 uncultured Cocleimonas sp.
ATCCATATCGGCAATATTGAGTGATACTTTGTTGATGGTGGCGTTAATTGCCATATGAATTACCGACTGCTTTATTATGCTGAAGTCTCATTCAATAATATTAACCAATGTGCCTGTCGATACTTTATTAAATAACTCAATCACTTCGTTATTCGCCATACGAATACAGCCATGCGAGGCGGGTTGCCCTAAACGTCCTTCCTCGTCTGTGCCATGAATATAAATATAGCGCGCGTGTGAATCTACTTTGCCACCTTTGTTAATACCTTTCTCAAGACCGGAAAGCCACATAATACGAGTAGTGACATTATCGGCTTTACTGCGCGCGCCGGGTTGAGTAAGAACCTCCGCAATACGTTTGGTATTTTGGCGTGCTTTAAAAATTGTGCCTGCTGGCGCGCCTTTGCCGAACATGTGGGAGATTTTATGTACACCCAACGGTGTTTTATTACTACCGCTTTGGCTTCCTAAACCCGCTTCGCCCGTCGATATGGTGTAGCTTTTGGATACTTTATTATTTTCAATTAAGAATAATTTCTGTTCGCTGGCAGAAATAACAATCAGAGTCTCTGCATTGTGCTTGGGAAAGCGGTGCTTTATGTCATTTAATAATGGCGTAAACTGTTGAATATCAGGTAGAGGATTCACGGCTTGCGTTGCTAAAAGCGAAGAGCTGCCTAGCGTACTAATCGCTATCAGACATATCAATAGCAACCATGTCTTGATGTTGTTTGTGTTTTTTTGCATCCGCTCGTCTTTCCTTTAAGTCAGTAAAATAGTGATCGGTTTCACCGGTTACATATTCACCGGTAAAGACTGAACAATCAAATGTTTTAAGGTCTGGGTTGCCCGCTGTGACTGCATCAATTAGATCATCTAACGCTTGGTAAATTAAGCGATCAGCGCCAATAACTTGAGCGACTTCTGCTTCTGTTTTGCCGTGTGCGATCAGCTCATTAGCTGCTGGCATGTCGATACCGTAAATATTAGGGTGGCGAATAGCCGGTGAGGCAGAAGCAAAATAAACCTTTTTTGCTCCAGAGTCTCTAGCCATTTGAACGATTTCTTGCGAAGTAGTTCCGCGCACGATGGAATCATCCACTAAGAGTACATTTTTGCCCTTAAATTCGATTTCAAGTGGGTTAAGTTTGCGTCGTACTGATTTTCTGCGTTGAGTTTGCCCCGGCATAATAAAAGTACGCGCAATATAGCGATTTTTAATAAAACCTTCACGATAGGGAACACCGAGTGTAATCGCCATTTCATGCGCCGAAGTACGGCTGGTATCGGGAATAGGGATAATCACATCGATATCATGATCCTTCCATTCTTGTTGTACTTTTTCTGCGAGATTATGCCCCATTCGCATCCGTGCTTTGTGTACGAAAACGTTATCAATAATCGAATCGGGGCGGGCGAAATAAACGTACTCGAAAATACAGGTATTGTAAACGGGCTTTTCTGCACACTGCTTTGTATAAACATCGCCATGGTCGGTAATAAAAATGGCTTCACCGGGCTCAAGGTCGCGGATAATTTCATACCCTTGAGTGACGAGCGCCACACTTTCGGAGGCGATCATGTAGTCAGTGCCTTTTTCGGTTTCGCGTTTTCCATACACTAAGGGTCGAATACCGTACGGGTCACGAAAACCGACAATACCATCGCGCGTGATCATTGCGGTTACGGCATAAGCACCTTTACAGCGTTTGTGAACGCCTTTTACAGCGGTGAATATTTCTTCTGGGTGAACACGGTAGGCTTCACATTTTTGTAATTCTTGGGCAAATATATTGAGTAGAATTTCCGAATCAGATTCGGTATTTATATGTCGTCTATCTTGTTTATAAAGCTCTTTTTTAAGCTCGTGTGCATTGGTTAGATTGCCATTATGCGCCAATGAAATGCCATAGGGCGAATTCACGTAAAAAGGTTGAGCTTCTGAATTGGATGAAGAGCCAGCAGTCGGGTAGCGCACATGACCGATGCCCATATTGCCGACTAAGCGAAGCATGTGTTTTTGTTGGAAAACATCACTGACTAAGCCGTTATTACGGCGAATAAAAAGATGCTTTCCATTGCTGGTGATCATGCCTGCCGCATCTTGACCGCGATGCTGAAGGACTAACAGTCCATCATAAATTTCCTGATTGACAGCTGCATTGCTGACGATACCGATAATTCCACACATGGGGGTTGTTCCGTGGTTGTCTGTAGTTGTGAATGGCGTAAATGGTTGTTGTGTGATGTCTATCTAATAATTAAATCACACTATTGACCAGCAGGTTGAGCATCCGGTACAACCGTAGGTGTGGTAATTGTAGTCGTAGTTGTAGAAGAAGGCGCATCGCCTGGCACAATAATATTTTTCATCTTTAAGTCGTTATTTATATCTGACTTGAAATTGTTATTGACCATATTATTAAAATCTTCTGGAATGAGTGTTTTAATCCATGTGGTGGCTTCTTGAAACTTAGGTATAAACTTAGATTCTTTCCACGTTGCTTGATTGGGGAATTCAGTAAGAGATAGCAACATCACGACCAGAGTAATCGCAAGTGCTCCTAAGGCAACGCCAAGACCGGTGCCGAGTATTCTATCGAATGTACCTAAACCAATGGCAGATACCGCTTTACTAAATAAATAGTTAACAATTGCGCCAGCAATGAGTACACCGATAAATATTAACAACGCGGCAAGCCCGATTTGGGCAACTTCACTGCTTAGTTTGATAGGCAACGCCGAGGCAAGTTGATCTTTGAATTTGATGGCAAATAAAATGGCGGCAGACCACGTTGCAAGAAAAATTGCCATCCATACAAAACCGCGCATAAAGCCAATCAACGCGGTAATCAAAATGATTACCACGATAGCAATATCAATATAATTTACATCCATGTTTCGCTTTACCTACAGATATTAAAAACTAACTGAAATCTTAAAAATTACTAAAACGCTAGGAGCCTGTCCGAGAACTAGAAGCGTAGCGAAAATTCGGCTGATTAGTGCCTATTTTTAGTTCAAAAGAGGATAATGGTTGTTCCCTTTGACGAATTTGAACTGAAAATAGGTGCAATCAGGCGGATTTGCAGTAGCTTGTTTAGTTCTCGGACAGCCTCCTAGTTACTAACAACAAGACTATTTTGTATAAAGAAATTCTTTTGGTAGCGACGTTTCATACCGTCTTGCGCTTGTACGGCAGTATCTCGATCAGCATGTCCACCCACACGAACGCGGAACAGTATTTTGTTGTTACTGTTTGTTTCTGTTACAAAGACTTTGTAGCCTTCAGATTGCATGGTGTTCGCCAATTTTTTTGCACGTGATTGACTAGAGGTTGCCAATAATTGTACTGAATATTTACCCAGTGGCGTATTGCCTGCAGGTGTTGCTGGTGTGCTTGGTTTTGAGGTAGGCTGAGATGCTGGCGCTTTGTTTGGTGCCTTAGCTTGCGTAGGTGCTTTGTTTGGCTTTTTAGCTTCCACGGTCTTTTTAACTGGTTTTTTTGGTTGTGTTACCGTTTTCTTTGGTTTCTTTTTCTCTTCTACAATGGTAGGTTTAAACTTTTTTGGCTCTTGTTTGCTACTCGCGATCACTTTATCAACGGGGTCTTTACTATAAGCAATGGCAGCAGAACCTTCGCTTGGTGCGTTACTGTTATCAATGTTGTCAACAATCTCCCGTGTCTCGTTTTGGCTGGATGGGCGAACTGAAAAACCAGGCTCATCAATGTTGGTTACAATATTGGTGACATTATTAAAACTTTCGCGGGCTTGACCTGTAACAGCATCAGCTGAAGCTACAACCGTATTGTTAACGCCACCTGCAGTATTATTGTTAGTAGTATCGACTGACTTTTCTCCTACTAGAGAAACACTGTTGTCTGCATCTGAGGGCGTGTCTGCAGAACCGCCAAGATCAGGAATAACCAAATCAGTCACATTCGCGACCGGTGTATCAAGAACTTCTTGCCTGTCTCTGCTTTTGCCTTTCAATAAGTAACCTAATAACAGTGCTGCGATGATCGCTAAAACAACTGCCCCAATACCCCGTTTTACCATTGCTTGATCCATGTTGTAATGCTCCTGATGCCTTAATTATTGGCTGTAATGACCAATATATATTATCTATTTTTTAGTGCGTATTTAATTCAAGAATACGCCTTTAATTCGTACAAACTTCCATCACGCCAGATACTACCAGAAAAGAACCGAAAGCGACCACTCTATCTTCATTTTTTATGGATTTTTTAAGATGCTGACAAATACTTTTAAAATCGTTGTAACTAGAAATGTTTGACTTAGATGGTTGATTATTTTCTGTTTTTTTTGTTTTCTTATGAAGTGCTTCCTTTAAGATTGCTTCTAGCTGCTGGGTTTCTAAGCCACGACTACCTTCAAGTTTAGTAATATGCCAAGCATCAATAGTTTCAGCCATTATAGTGATTACTTTTTTAATCTCTTTATCGCCAAGCATCGAAAAAATAGCGTGAGTTTTGCCTTTGACGGGATTATTTTTTAAGTATTTTGCTAGCTGTTCAGCGGATTGAGGATTGTGCGCAACATCAAGCAACCACTCAGGGTTCTTTTTGAGTATTTGCAGGCGACCGACTAGCGTGACGTTTTTTAAGCCTTGTTCTAATGCGCTGGGTGAAACAGGTAATTGATCTTTGATGGACTGTAAACCCGCGATTACATTAGCGGCATTATTAAGCTGAAACTCTCCTTGTAATGCGGGTAAGGGTAGGGTGATAGTGTGTTGATTATCCCCGCTTGCATCCCACCCTTTCCATTGCCATTGGGTGTTGTTGGTGTTTTTGAGTTTTTTGTATGAGAACGCTTTTCCAAATTGATACAATGTCGCGCCGATGCGTTGTGCTTCTGCTTGAATTGAATCCGGCGGATTAGGGTCGCCACTAATCACGGGGCGATTTTTGCGCATAATGCCGGATTTTTCGATGGCGATTGTTTCTCGATCATTGCCTAGCCACTCAATATGGTCAATGGCAATTCCGGTGATAATCGCCAGCGTTGCATCCCATAAATTACTCGCGTCTAAGCGACCACCCAGACCAATTTCTAATATAATAACATCGACTTTTTGTTCGATAAAACAGAGCATGGCAGCGAGCGTGCCAAATTCAAAATAGGTCAGGCTTATCTCTTCTCGGGCATGATCAATTTTTTCAAATGCAGCGATGATTTGGGTATCACTCGCAGGCATATTATTAATTGCAATACGTTCGTTATAACGTAATAAATGAGGTGAAGTATAAGCACCTGTTTTATAGCCTTGGGCGCGTAATATGGATTCGAGTAATGCGACGCTAGAGCCTTTACCGTTAGTGCCTGCAAGTGTAATGATAGGAAGCGATGGAGAGAGTAGATCCAGTTTTTTGGCAACTTTTCCAATGCGTTCAAGACCTAAATCAATTTCGGATAGATGAAGCTTTTCTTGCCACTCTAGCCATTCTAATAGTGTACATTTCATTTATTTGATGAGGAGCTGTCATCCTTTGTTACGGTTGTTTTCGCTTCTTTGTCTGTATCCGTATCACTGCTTTTATCAGAGTCATCTTTTATTTCTTTAGGTGCAGGAATCGCATCGGCTTCTTCCATGCCTTCGGGGCGTGGTTTATGTGTCATCATGCACAGTAAATCAACAATTTCGATGCGCATCTGTTGACGTGGAATGATACGATCAATCGCCCCTTTCTCGATTAAAAACTCACTGCGTTGAAAACCTTCAGGTAATGTTTCACCGACGGTTTGTTCAATCACTCTTGGGCCAGCAAAACCGATTAAGGCACGAGGTTCTGCGATAATAACATCACCCAGCATGGCAAAACTGGCAGAAACGCCTCCCATTGTTGGGTCAGTCAATACGGAAATAAACGGAATATGTGCATCCGAAAGTCTAGTCAGTACCGCACTGGTTTTTGCCATCTGCATTAATGAGAATAATGCTTCTTGCATGCGCGCGCCACCACTGGCAGAAAAAACCACAAAGGGTATTTTTTCGCGCAAACTTTCGTTGGCTGCTTGCACAAAACGCTCACCTACAACCGATCCCATCGAACCACCCATAAAACCAAAGTCAAATGCGGCAGCCACTAATGGAACGCCGTGTACGGTTCCTTTCATTACGATAAGTGCATCTTTTTCGTTGGTATTTTTTTGGGCGATATTAATGCGTTCTTTGTATTTTTTTTGGTCAACAAATTTTAGAATATCTTTTGGGGTAATGTTCTCTGCAATTTCTATGCGACCTTCTTCATCAAGGAATAGGTCAAGGCGTTTACGACCGCCAATGCGCCCGTGGTAATCACACTTTGGGCAGACATCTTTATTACGTTCCAAGTCTGCACGATAAAGTACCGCACTACATGCAGAGCATTTATGCCAAAGTCCTTCGGGAATTGAGCGTTTTTTCTCTGTCGTGCTTTCGGTGCGAATGCGTGACGGTATTAATTTTTCAAACCAGCTCATATTATGTGTCCATCGCTTTGCGCATTGAGGTAAGTAGATTCCCAATTTCAGACATTATTGTATCAGCATCATCTGCATTATTTTCAATAATTTTCACAATCGCACTACCGACGATTACACCATCAGAAACAGCAGAAACATCCGCTGCACTCTGCGCATCTTTTATACCAAAGCCAACGCCAACAGGCATATTGGAGATGGCTTTTATTGTCGCGACGCGTGTTGCTACTTCCTCTACATTTAGGGTGCTAGAGCCCGTCACGCCTTTTAATGAAACATAATAAAGGTAGCCACTGGCAGAGGCAACCACCTTTTTAATACGTGCTACGGTTGTCGTCGGTGATAGCAAAAAAATCGGGTCGATATTATTTTGTTTAAGCACTTCAACCAGTTCTTCGCCTTCTTCTGGTGGTAAATCAACCGTGAGTAAGCCATCAATACCTGCTTTTGATGCCGCTATTGCAAAGTCTTCATAACCCATTGCTTCAACGGGGTTTAAATACCCCATTAATACAATCGGCGTATGGTTGTCTGTTTGTCGAAATTCTGCCGTCATTGCAATCACATCACGCAAACTGGTGTGATGTTTTAAGGCACGTTCACAGGCAAGTTGTATGGTAGGTCCATCTGCCATCGGGTCAGAAAAAGGCACGCCTAATTCGATAATATCTGCACCAGCTTCAACCATTTTGTGCATCAGTGGCACGGTGATGGATGGGTTAGAATCACCCGCTGTAATATAAGGAATCAGTGCTTTTTTATTATTTGCTTTTAGTGTTTCAAAACAGTTTGAGAGCCGAGTCATAATGTGATTCCTTCCAATGCGGCAACCGTGTTGATGTCTTTATCGCCACGACCGGATAAGTTGACGATAATGTTTTTATCCTTATCTAGCGTCGGTGCTAATTTCATTGCGTAAGCCAACGCATGGCTACTTTCTAACGCAGGGATAATGCCTTCAATACGCGTCAGTGAATGAAAGGCAGTCATTGCTTCATCATCGGTAACGGCAACGTAATTAGCTCTGCCGGTGTCTTTTAAGAAACAATGTTCCGGGCCAACGCCAGGGTAATCTAGCCCAGCTGAAATAGAATGTGTTTCGATCACTTGACCGTCTTTATCCGCCATTAAATACATGCGGTTACCGTGTAAAACCCCGGGTTTAGCTTTACATAATGGCGCGGCGTGTTCGCCTGTTTCTAAGCCATGCCCCGCCGCTTCTACGCCATAAATATCAACACTTAAATCGGCTAAGAACTCGTGGAATAAGCCAATCGCATTAGAACCACCGCCGACACAGGCGACAAGTGCATCGGGTAATCTGCCTGTTAATTCTTGGCATTGTTGCTTCGCTTCGCGCCCAATAATGGTTTGGAAATCACGTACCATCGCAGGGTAGGGGTGAGGCCCTGCCACTGTGCCGATACAATAAAAGGTATCATCGACATTAGTCACCCAATCACGCATTGCCTCGTTTAATGCATCTTTTAAGGTTTTTGAACCGGATGTAACGGGGCGAACTTCTGCGCCTAACAACTTCATTCGATAGACATTAGGTGCTTGACGTGCAACATCAACCGAGCCCATATACACGACACATTCAAGCCCTAATCGAGCGGCAATGGTGGCGGTGGCAACACCGTGTTGACCTGCACCGGTTTCGGCAATAATGCGTTTTTTGCCCATGTGTTTGGCAAGTAACGCTTGCCCGATGGTGTTGTTGATTTTGTGCGCGCCGGTGTGATTCAAATCTTCGCGTTTTAAATAAATCTGTGCGCCACCCATTTCGTGCGACCAGCGCATCGCATGATACAACGGGCTAGGGCGACCCACATAATGACGTAGATCATTATCGTAGTCTTGCTGAAAACCAGCGTCATTTTTTAGTTTTTCGTAAGCATCACCGAGTTCTTCGATTGCATCCATCAAGGTTTCGGGTGCAAAACGCCCGCCGTAAATACCGAAATGTCCTTTCTCATCGGGGAAGGCATTCCAGTCTATTGTAGATAGATCAAGCTTGGCTAAATTTTCATCTCTATTCATATGTTAACTGCTTCTCTTTTATCTGTCACATTCAAACCGTTTGATTTCATTCATTAATGTAATGACTTTTTGTTCATCTTTAACGCCCGGTTGGCTTTCTACGCCACTGCTTAAATCTACGC
>CAZMWD010000080.1:0-6640 GCA_964569685.1 uncultured Cocleimonas sp.
ATGATCTTACCCAAAAACAGAGCAAGCTTATATAAAGGTGGTAAAGTTTACGAAAAGCTCATAGCTGACAGGGCATCAACTCCGTTGTTGTGATTTTTGCGAAGGGAACAACCATTCTCAAAATTCACGCCTAGGATTTGATACCCTGTAAGCCAGCAGAATTTTATGGGACTTGATCAGAGGTCCCTTAACACTACCTTTTAATCCATTATTTCTAGTCCATCTATTTAATCTAAAGCAACAAAATTTAACACTGCATCCATCTGTTCATCAGAAAATGATGTCTCAATAATAGGAAATAATTCTCTTTCCTCCATGCGCGTATGATTTTTCAATACCAATGCAAAATCCTCTAAATCTTTTTTAGCGGTTTCGACAGTCATTTTTGGAATTAATAATCGAATAAAACCATGTTCTTTCAATAACACTGTCGCCATTTCTTTTAATTCAGGATAGTGCCTAAAAATAGGACCAAAAATAGTACGTTCCTCGTGCTGAAAGTGCTCTTCAAGCTCAGCATCATAATAATCCTGTACGGTTTTTATCGCGTCAAGAAGGTCTTGTTCACTACCCTCTTCTGCTATCAACGCTATATTTTTTGCCATCACCAAAGAACCATGATGTTCTCGTGATAGCTTTTGTAACTGTTCAGCTCTTTTCATATGTTAAAAACAACCTCTGATCAAGTCCAATGAAGTTTTTTGTGATATTTATCACAGAAAAAACTATTATATTCCTCTATGTTAAAACCAACTTAGTTTACCTCATAGGTAGACTGCTAAAAAGCCCCATTTTGGATCAAAGATACAATCATATTGAAGGAGAAATCAAATGCGCGACACATACAGAAAGGTATTACTGCCTTTAAGCATCACATTACTAACTGCTACGGCTTGTAATAACGATCATAGTTTTAGTGGAGGAGGCAGTAGCTTAACAAGCAACGATACCGCTCTACAAAAAATAATTACTGAGAATTCACTGACGGGGGATCCAATGACAGGTAAAACCATTCCCGATATAAGCAGTAGTCAAGCGCAATTAGGCATGCGTTTATTTTTCTCGAAATCACTGGGCGGAGATCAAGATTCTGCATGTGTCACTTGTCATCATCCTACTTTAGGTGGTGGTGATGATCTATCATTATCTATCGGTGTGGGGGCAAATATTCCTGATTTATTAGGGCCGGGAAGATTACATAACCCAAATGCGGCCCACTATGATGGTGGTCCGCCCGTTCCTAGAAACGCACCTACCACGTTTAATCTTGCTGGCTGGAATAAGGTACTATTTCATGATGGGCGTGTGGAAAGCGTAGGTGCAGGCATTCGCACACCGGATAGTAACTTTGGTTCAGAAGATAGTTTAGGAGGGAAAAATCTCGTACATGCCCAAGCACGTTTTCCAGTGACATCACCCGAAGAAATGAAAGGCTTTAGTCATGATGATAAAGATAATCAAGGTATCCGTGATTTTCTTGCATCGCGTTTAGGCGGTTATGATGATGGAACGGGTGAATTAAGCGATACTGACTACTGGTTAAACAAATTTCGTACTGCACTAAATAAACCGAATGGAACGGCAGAAGAACTGGTTACGGAACAGAATATTTCATTCTTTATTAGCGAGTACGAACGTTCACAGTCTTTTGTTGACACCCCGTGGAAAAAATACATCGAAGGTAATAAAAACGCCTTGAATAAAAAAGCAAAGAAAGGTGCATTGTTATTCTTTAATTCAGTTGCTGATGGTGGCGCTCACTGTGCTAGTTGCCACAGTGGTGATTTCTTCACAGATGAGAAGTTCCACAATTTAGCGATGCCACAAATGGGGCGCGGTAAAGGTAACGGCGCGGATAAAACCGATGATTTTGGACGCTTTCGCGAAACTAAAGTAGTAGATGATATGTACAAGTTCCGTACTCCTTCATTAATTAATGTAGAAGTCACCGGTCCCTGGTCTCATGCAGGTGCTTACACATCGTTAGAAGCCGTGATTCGTCATAAGATGAACCCTGCAGACGCTTTAAGTAATTACGATAATAGCCAACTCACTCAATCAGGTATTCAAAACCTAGATAAGGTACAAGCTAATACGCAAAAAGCACTTGCGGTACTAGAAGCGGACCGTCAGGCAGGTAAAGATGTTATTCAAAATGTTGAGTTAACAGATAAACAAGTTGGGCAACTCGTTGAATTCTTAAAAGCGTTAACTGACCCCTGCGTTAAAGACAATAGCTGTTTAGCGAAATGGGTGCCAGATCCAGTAACTGATGCTGATCCTAATGGTGATCAACTTGATGCTGTTGATGCTGATGGGAATTTATTGTAAGCAGATATTTCTAGATTCCTGAGTTAAAAAAAATCGGCTCACTATGAGCCGATTTTTTTATCTATTTTTTATTATATTGAGACCTTTGTACAACAGTATGACAAGTACTCTCGCTCATACTTTCGTAGAAAGGTTTTTTACTTACTGAACCGTCGCCGTTTTAGTAAACAGCTCTGAAATCAATAGCTTCGCTGCCTTTGACTTTGCAGCATCCAAAAATCCATCCGTAGCGGTTGGAAACTGAGTATTCGCTCCTTTAGTCATATAGTAAGCCTTGTAAGTAACGGTTATTGGCCCTGTTACTCCTGTAGCATCAAATTCAACCGTATAGTTTTCACGTTCATTAGGTGACAATGAGGTCGCCTCTACACCCGTAGAGTCCATACCGGGACGAATAACAGCAGTACCGCCTGAATTTGATATCATTTGATACCCATAGATACGTGTAAAGTTATCGCTCGTGGTCGTATTATCAACAATCTTTCTAACCTTTATTTTACCCTGATATCTCCAAACGTTCTTAGTAGGATCTGTGGCATTTACTATTTCAGTCGGGGTCGCGCCACCTAAAGGACCTGGGAAACCGGCAGGATGGGGAGACGTAAAGGTGACAACTTCTGATCCAAACTTCTGCGAATTAACGTCAGAGCCATCTAAATCAGGTGTTTGCCCAGAAAACACAACAGCTTGCACTGGCGCTTTTCGAGTGACAATATCATAACCTGCTAGCACTGTTTCACCCGGTAATGTCTCGACTTTGTGAGAGACATCCTCAAATGTAGACGTTCCAGATGCCTTGACCAAGTTTAGCTTATTACCCGCAGAATCGGTTGCGATAACCCGCATCAATGCACGTCTCATAGGCATAGTGCCGGGGAAGAAATGCCCTGTTTTATTAAACAAGCTGGCATTAACCACAACCGTGCTACCAACCTTATTTGCCGTAAGGGTAGCATCCACCGCGCTCTTTAACTTCCCAGAACCATATTTACCAATCTTAGTCGCCATAAAGGCATGATTGTTTAGGTATTTCTCAGGAACAGGACCGATGGTGCCTGCTGGATCAAAATGAGAAGTGACCCCATCTGCTATCGTAAATAACTCAGCGGGCTTATTCCACTTATGCAAGACCGTCTTATTTGCCACTCTTTCCATATGACACTTCACACATTTGGGAGATTCTGCCACGTCATTATTATTCGTTGCATTATCAAAGTGACTGTTAGCTTGCCAGATGGCACAACCTGTATTGAAGTGATTCGGGTTATCAGGATCAGTATCTTTTCTGCCCATTGCACATTGATGACAGCTCAGACATAAAGCTTTACTTTGTGCTTCAAAATGCTTTGCTTCTGGATCGGCAGTAAATGAAGTCTTCACTAATGCTGCGCGATCTACCGTATCAGCAGGATTACGATTTTTAGTGCCTGTCACACCAAATGGACCATAAAATGGGCCTCCAGTATGTTGCCCTATTACAATACTTTTAATCGTATGACGACCGTCTGCCACTTTATCCTTATCAAAATCAGCCAATACTTTGGGTGTATTGCCATAGTCAGAATAAATCTCAGCAGCTGCAAAACGGAAGAATGAATTCATCTCCCTATTCTCACCATCCTTATTATAGTGCAATACATCTCCTGCACTAAATCCACTATTGGGTAGTGTCTTTGCCAGCTTATATTGACCACCATCATCGCCATTTTCACCTAACATGCGTACCGTTTCTATACTATGACAGTAAGCACAGTTAACACCTTCACGGTTATGTGCATGCCCGATATGCAACGTAGATTTGAAGACCTTACCTTGATTATCAAAACCTACCACGGTAGTGGGTTGGGTCGAATCAAAGTTAGGCCCTGCTAGATTGGATTCATTCGCTGTTTTTAACTCACCCAACTTGGCTTTAGTTAATGTTTCTCCAGCAGCTAAGGGTATTTCTTCAAGATCAATTTTTATATCTTTAGAGTACCATGCAGCAGGTGCATGACATTTGACACAGAATTGAACACGACCTTTGAATTTTTTGTGATTTTGAACCTTAGTCGCATCAGATGAAAGATTCAATTGGGTAATACGAGCACGCATTACATTTTGAAATTGCCCCTGAAAGATAGGCCCTTTCCAAGCGGTACTATGACCGGATTGAGTCCATGTATCATACAGATCATTATGACAATGCTGACATTTCTCTTTAGCACTATCAAAGACAGTATGTTGGTATCCTGTGCCTGCGATAACTTCAGATTCGCCCGGTGTGGCTTTGGCATTTCGGGGATTGGGATCAAGGGTGATGATGGGGTCTGGTACAACAACAGGTGAAGATGACTTACTATTGTTACAACCGTTAAGTGAAAATAAAAGAAAAAAACTGCCGATAATGAATGTAAAAACGCGATATTTCATAACTCCTCCTAGTGGTTTGAATCACTAGCAAAACATCAATTATTAGTTAAATACCTTACATTAAAAATACCCAACGACAAAAAAGATAATAACGATTCTAAATGTCATAAAACGAAAAAAACAGGTAAATAATCTACGAAATAGCTGATCTTTATTTTTTAATCAGTCGTATTTCTAAAATACAAATCCAAATGACTACCTAAGATCCTAAGATACAGGAATCACTTGGTATTTTAAGTATGTTGATGTGTAAGCTAGCGGGGTATGAGAGCAGTGATCCATTGCGGATACTAACATTAAGATATTGATGTTAAAAATGCGGAAAGCAAGTTTAACAAATAGTTACTTGATCTCATTCCTTAATTAGTTACCGTCCAGCAGCAGACATTTTGAGAAAGAAATCAGGTGCGTAATATTGTGATTACACCCTCTTGTTTTTTGGTTGTTCTCAAATAACAATAAACAATAAGATGTAACGGTTACAAGATTGCGTGCCTGAACGTTCAATGGGTAAGCTTATCTAGATTGTAACAAATTTAGAATATCACTAAGAAAAACAATTGTCTATGCTGTTTTAAACAAACAATCAGATTTATGCCAACAATAAAACTACTAAAGCCAATCCAATAATCCAAGCTCCAACTTTCTCTTCTCTTTTCAGTAGTTCAACGTTACTTAGCCAACTAATTAATAAATATGTGCCAGATGCCATTTAATAGTTTTAACTTAAAAACGCAATAATCTCTTGTTCAATATCTTCTTTATCTATCACAACATCTTGAGTTATCGGTTTAGAAAACAAATCATTAATTTGTTTGGGAATACTGATATTGGCTTCTTCTGCAATCGCTTTAAGCGCATCAATGTCATTATCTGTTGTATTAGTGCCTGCTTCGCCAGTCAATGCATTCGCAATGGTAGGCGAAAACTTAGTCCATTCTGCGGTTGAATAAACGATTGTTTTTAATGGTTTGCCTGATGACTTGTCTAATAAAGGATCCCGGCAAGTATCATAGGCTTTGAAACAGGTTGCGGTATGCGGATCCATCAAATAACCATTTTTGTAGGTTTCTTGAATATAGCATTTGCCTTCTTCATCGGTACAAAAATCTGCGACAAATATAGCCTGAAGCTTACTCAGCTCAGCTTCTGTCAACTCATAGAAGTGCTCACTATCCAGTTGCAACATTAATGCTTTGGTGCGTGTCGCTCCGTATAAATCAAACAAAATACGTTCGATATTAGATGACTTTAAAATATCCATCGCAGGTGAAGTTGTCGCAACCACAGAGGAACTACGCAGGTCGTATTTACCCTCTTTTATCAGATGGGTTAAGACATTGTTATTATTTGATGCGATTAATATTTTCTCGACAGGCAAACCCATTTTCATTGCATAGTAACCACCGAGCGCGTTACCAAAGTTTCCGCTAGGTACATCTAAATAGACTTTTTCTCCAAACGTGATTTCTTCTTGTCGAACCAGTTCTAAATAACTGTAAATATGGTAAATCAACTGAAAAATAATACGTCCGAAATTCACAGAATTTGCCGCGGATAAATAGATATTTTTCTCTTCTAATTTGGCATTAAAAGTATCAGAACTTAACAAACCTTTCAGAGCGGTTTGCGCATCATCAAAGACACCATTAATACCGATGACTTTTAGATTTGTCGCGTCTTCTGTGACCATTTGCAAACGTTGCACATCGGATGTGCCACCTTCTGGATACAAACATACAACGCGCACATTATCACGGTTTTTAAAGGTTTCTAATGCCGCAGGGCCTGTGTCACCACTGGTTGCCGCCATAATCAAATAATGTTCATTACGCTGTTGTGCCAGCGCGGATAACACCACACCAAACGGTTGTAATGCCATATCTTTAAACGCACG
>CAZMWD010000080.1:6740-8614 GCA_964569685.1 uncultured Cocleimonas sp.
GCCTCGGAAAAAGTCACCTGTTGAGGGCTTTTCCCATCATTACCACGCGTTTCAATAAAATTCATTTTAAAATCTTCCTTTAGCCACGGAATACACGGAAAAACACAGACAGAATACTTAGGTTTTATTTTTCCGTCTTCCGTGTATTCTGTGGCAAAATTTATTTATTTTTAGCTTAGTGACTCGACACGAATTCGCATGATTTCACCATTGATCACATCCAACGCTTCTATTTGTTTAAGTGCAGTGTTCATATTGCCTTCGTTGACACGATGCGTGAGTAAAATAATATCGACATTTTCTTCATCAGTTTTTGGCTCTTTCTGAATAAAGGCTTCGATACTGATATTACCCTCACCCAAGATACGCGTTACTTCTGCCAACACACCCGCTTGATTGTTAGCACTCATGCGTAAGTAGTAAGCGGTTTCGACCGAATCCATTCCCACTACGGGCATATCTGATAATTCATTGGGTTGGAATGCCAAGTGGGGTACGCGGTTTTCAGGATCGGTCGTTAATACACGCACCACATCGACCATATCTGCAATCACTGCTGAAGCGGTTGCCTCATCACCTGCGCCTGCACCATAGTACAAGGTTGCGCCTACCGCATCGCCTTTAACTAATACCGCATTCATCACGCCATCAACATTCGCTATCAAACGACGCTTTGGAATTAAGGTCGGGTGAACGCGTTGTTCAACGCCTTCTTCGGTGCGTTTTGTGATACCTAAATGTTTGATGTTATAACCCAGCTCCGAAGCATAGGCTACATCCTCAAGGGTGATTTTTGAAATGCCTTCGGTATAGGTTTTTTCAAACTGTAATGGAATGCCAAATGCAATCGAAGAGATAATCGACAATTTATGTGCAGCATCAATCCCTTCCACATCGAAAGTAGGATCGGCTTCGGCATAACCTAAGGCTTGCGCCTCTGCTAATACATCCTTAAAGCTTCTGCCTTTATCACGCATTTCAGTGAGGATAAAGTTACCTGTACCATTAATAATACCCGCAACCCACTCAATCTTATTTGCTGCCAAACCTTCACGTAAGGCTTTAATAATGGGAATGCCACCCGCAACCGCTGCTTCAAATGCAACCATTACGCCTTTTTCTTGGGCTTTAGCAAAAATTTCTGCACCGTGAATTGCAATCAAGGCTTTATTCGCGGTAATCACGTGCTTACCGTTTTCTAGCGCTTGCATCACTAATTCTTTAGCGGGTGAATAGCCACCGATGAGTTCCACCACAATTTCAATATCAGGATCATTGACTACTTCAAATGCATCTTTAGTGAGCCTAATGCCAGATACACCTAGCTCTTCTGCGCGCTCCGGCTCTAACGTTGCAATAAAATCAATTTCAATGCCACGCCCTGCCCGTCTGGCAATCTCTGCTGCGTTTCTTTTAAGTACCGTGGCAGTACCACCACCGACGGTTCCTAGACCTAATAATCCGACTTTTACCGGGTTCATTTGTTGCCTGCTTGTGTGTTTGAATAGACGGGGAACATTACCGCCACCGTACTTATGTGTCAATGGATTTAGACTATGCTAATTACAAAAAAAGCATACAATAAAAACACCAACAAGATATTCATTAGGTTATTATTCAGCAATGAAATTTGCAGAAGACCACAATAAAGCACGCTACAAAATCACGGCTTATGATGCTAATAGTATTGGTGTAAACGGAAAAAGCATAGAAGACTCATTGATCCTTTCTCCTATGGAAATACTGCTGGATTGGCAACCTAAAGAATATATCAATTTAGAAGTAGCGCACCTTGATGATTTGTATCAGCTTCAAGGAGATGAGGCAGAGGTCATTATTTTAGGCACGGGTCAAAAACAAATTTTTCCTGAAAA
>CAZMWD010000081.1:0-8552 GCA_964569685.1 uncultured Cocleimonas sp.
TTATATACTTATTTAAACCCATTCCTTTTTTTGCTAGCACCTTCATTTCTTTCACATGTGATTCGCCCGTGTATTTATAATCATAAATAACCGTTTTTCGGGTGTGCAATTGAATTCTTATATCTGTTTCTCCAAACTCATACTCAGAAACGCCAAGATTCCCTGCTAAATTTTTATACGATGTCATAATTTCATTCCCTCAAATGATACTATTATTTATTGACTGACCAAGTATAAGTTATGCGCTGATAAAATACATATTTAGCTTATAAGCGGTCGTTATGAAGCGGGACTTGTCGCCTAGAAAGACAAACTGGCTTTTCTTTCTAGATTTTATCTTAAGTTTTGTAATTTTCATAAGTTATTGAATACAAATAATCTTTCCCTAACACTTATATTTATCGCTATTTATAACTCAATTAATAATTGAATTGTCTTTATAATTAAAATACTATGCAGATTAATAAAGATAATTTGGAAGTCAAAAACCTCCATTTATCGTAATTTAATAAGTTGCTGGGGACAATTTCATGAACAATTTTAGTTATATTACAGGCTATCTTCCTAACGTGACTACGCGTGAAACCCAGTTAAAAAAAGCACAAAAAATACGTTTAATTTATACTGCTGGTATCAGTATTTTATTTATAATTTTCCTAGCTATAATAATTATAAACAGTACTTCTGAGCAAGTTCTAAGTAAAAAATCTAAAATTACTTCATTTTCAAACCTCATAGATAATCCTGTGCCGAAAAAAAAACCTATTTGGTTATTGATTGATCCGAGTAGAAGTAATCCGTTTTTGCTTACCTCTAAATTAGAAGTAACAAAAAGGGACTCTAAAGAAAAAATTAATATAATTACTGTAAATAAAAATATTTATACGAGTAATACGTCTCTACAAAAACTTGAAACCCTATATCAGGAAGAATTAGACCGACTATTCAACAGAGCCTTTGCAAATACAAAATAAATATTCTATTAGTTTCAGAAGTGTTTAACATTAGATAACTGTTTTTCTTAAATTTCATCTTGGCAAATAGAGTGATAATGGGGAATACCACCAGATGAAACACCTTCTCTATTTAACATAATATACATTATGCGCAATAGTTATTATATCAGCAGGGTGCTTATACACCCTTTTATAGCTTAAAAAGCCGATTAAAGTTAGCGGTAGACTCTTCTGCAATCTGTTCATAGCTACACTCGCGTAACTCTGCCATTTTTTCTGCAACGTATTTCACATACGCTGGTTGATTTAATTTACCACGTTTAGGAACTGGCGCTAACCAAGGCGAATCAGTTTCAATCAAGTATTTATCTGCGGGTACGCGTTTAGCTACGTCCTGTAATTCTTTTGCACTGTTGAACGTTACAATGCCAGAAAAAGAAATGTAAAAATTAAGTGCCATTGCTTTTTCTGCCGTTTCCCAATCTTCTGCAAAACAATGCATAACCCCACCGACTTTTTCGGCGTGTTCTTCTTTTAATATTTTAATCGTATCTTCTTTAGCCGCGCGCGTGTGAATAATCAATGGTTTCTGTGTTTTTATCGCCGTTCGTATATGGGTGCGAAATAAATCATGTTGCCATGTCATGTCTTCGTTATCAGAATCACAACGAAAATAATCCAAACCTGTTTCACCGATGGCGATAACTTCTTCGTGTTGGGCTAATGTTACTAATTCATCCACGCTCGGTGCGTATGACTCTTGATGTGTTGGGTGGACACCAACGGAGCAGTAAATATTGGAATATTGCTGTGCAGGTTTCAGAACATCTTGAAAATGTTCGGTATCAATACACACGCATAAAAACTGACTAACATCAGCTTCTGTTGCGGTATCAATTAATGCAGAAAAATCATTAGAAAATGATTCTAGGTTAATTTTATCGAGATGACAGTGTGAATCGGTCAGCATATTGCCACTTTTGTGAGATTTAAAAAGTGGGATAATACCCTATTTCGGATTTTCTTGTATATTTATGGGTATATTACCCTAACCCCCAGATAGAAAATACTTGCACACTCATTCGCATTTCTATCTAAGGATTTGGGTATTTTAATAGACGCGATTTAAAGCAGGTATATTAGCGCGATTGCCAAGCATAGTTTGAATAACCAGCTTAATTTTAGCCTTGGTATTACCGGTAAACCGAATACCGACTCCTGGTGTACCGTTGTCCCCTGTTTTTGGTGACATCCATACCACTTTTCCGGGTATTGCGAGTTTTTTATCCGTTGCTAATAGGTGCATTGCAATAATCACTTCATTGCCAAAACGATAGTTTTCATTTTCTGTTGGAACAAACATGCCTCCGTCTTTAATAAACGGCATATAGCTTGCGTGTAATGCAGATTCATCTTTAAGTGGTAGCTTTAGTATTGTTCTTTCAGGTACGCTTTCTGTTTGTGTTGTGTCAGTCATGATTATTTTTATTAATTTATTAATTTATTTGATTATTTATTGATTAACAATGTTTGGCTTGTAACCATAAGGTTAGCATGCTCTCAATAAATATCAGAGGATTAACAGATGTATGGACTATTTTCTTCTGTTTTAAGAGTTGATCGTACAAGTCCCACAAAGCTTGTACCAAAATACTTTCGTTAAGTTGCGCTAGTTTTTCATTCATTTGATCCTGCGTGTCATTTTTATACTGAGCGCTTAACAGCGTACTAATCCAACCAATTTGCCAATCGATCAATCTACTGCGATCCTGTTTTTGCCATTTTTTGGCAATATCAATAATGGATGATTTTTCATGGATGATATTCACAATATCCGTTAAAAGATCATCTCGTGTCGCAATTAATTCATCATCAACAGCTAGTGCAGCAAGCGGTTTGCCCTGTGCAATCTCCAATTCTTGTATAAATTGGCTATCTTTACCTGTTTGTTGTTGCAACCACTGGATAGCGTGTTGTTGATTTGGCGTGGGTAATTGTAAAATTTGACAACGGCTTTTAATCGTTGGCAATAACACTGATGCTTGTGAGGTGAGTAAAATAATAACGCTATTATCTGCGGGTTCTTCTAATGATTTTAATAGGCTGTTGGCCGCATTTTTATTCATGCGTTCAGCATTAGAAATTAATACCACACGGTAGGTATTAAAACTTCGGCTCAAGATTAAAAACGCATTCATCGCACGTATTTGATCAATACTGATTTGTTGCTTACCTTCAATTAAATCAATCTGTAAATAATCTGGGTTAGCATTAGCACGGTAGGTTTTACAGCTTTTACATTGGTGACATGCCTCGTAAACACCCTGCTGGTTTGATTCATCGGGTTTTTCACAAAGTAAGGATTTGACAATACTGTTTGCAAATTTCAATTTCCCCGTATGCTCTGCACCTTGTAGTAACAGAGCATGTGGAAGATGTTGATTTTTCCGAGCCGAACAAAACTGTTGCCATATTTTAGCTTGCCAAGGGTAATGGATTGAGTCTGTGTTTGGACTATTCATACATTAAATGCTTAAGAATGAGGAAAGCATCGACATGATTTGTTTTTGTACTGTTTCAAGATCATGTTGTGCATTGACAATACGGTATCGCTGGGGTTCAGCTTCTGCCATTTTTAAATAGTGTTGGCGAACTTTGTTAAAGAAATTAATATGTTGTTGTTCAAAACGATCGGTCTCTCCCCTACTTCTAACGCGCGACATGCCGGTATCTGCATCAAGATCAAATAAGAACGTTACATCGGGTCTTAAATCACCTTGCACCCAGTTTTCAAGTGATGCAATACGCGAAGTATCAATGCCGCGTCCGCCGCCTTGATAAGCATAGCTGGCATCGGTAAACCGATCACACAATACCCATTGTCCTTTGTTTAACGCAGGTAAAATCACCCGTTGTACATGTTCTGCGCGTGCTGCGAACATGAGCATTAGCTCGGTGTCGTGATGCATTTCAGGTAGGTCTTTAGACAATAAAATTTCACGAATTGCCTCGCCAATCTTGGTACCACCGGGTTCACGTGTGAGTACAAAATCTTGCCCCATTTTTTTTATGTGTTCAGCAATAAATTCGATATTGGTGGTTTTACCCGCGCCTTCAACGCCTTCAAAGGTAATGAATAATCCTTGTTTTGAAGCAGACATTATTTACCGCCTTGGTAACGTTTAGCGTTGCCACCTAATAAATATTTAACCACCGCGCGCTTGTGTTCGGCGTAGGTTTTAGAAAAATGAGACATGCCATTTCCCTTTGCCACAAAATATAACATATCACCATCGGCTGGGTTAAACACGGCTTCAATAGAGGCTTTGCTTGGGGTGGCAATCGGTGTCGGTGGCAAACCGTGGCGCGTATAGGTATTGTAGGGTGTATCGGTTCTTAAATCTTTTTTACGAATGTTTCCCTTGTATTTATCACCCATGCCGTAGATAACCGTGGGGTCGGTTTGGAGCATCATGCCTTTTTGTAAACGGTTGATAAAAACCCGTGCAACTTTGTTTCTGTCAGCAGGGTCGCCGGTTTCTTTTTCGACGATTGAGGCTAAAATAATCGCATCGTAGGGGGTATTAATGCCTTTAAACTTAGTACGTGTTTTCCAATGTTTATCAACTTCCTTAATCAGTGCATCATGGCTACGCTGTAAAAATTCTAAATCAGTACTATTGCGTGGCGAATTGTAGGTGTCGGGTAAGAATAAGCCTTCTGGTTTAAATTGCTGATAGTCTGTTTTAAGCTTTTTCATGATGTTTTTATAATCATCATCAGACAAGGTTTGTTTTAAGTTTGGATCCGCACGAATCGTTTTTACAATATCAGTAAATAATTTACCTTCTAGGATTTGGGTTTTATATTGTAAGGTGGCACCTTTTGTAAAGGTATCCAGTATTTGTTGGGGTGACATTCCCGCTTTGAGTGCATATTCCCCTGCTTTAATTTTAGTGTCTTGTTTATTTAATTTAGCCAAAACCGTGAAAAATAACGCCGGTTTAACAATGCCTTTTTGCTCTAATTGTTTGGCTACGGTACGAATGCTACTGCCTTTTTTAATATCAAAACTCGCGATGTCACGGTTCAATGTTTGTGTTTGAAATTGTTGATATTCTGTGTACCCAAAATAAACTGCCGTTGTAGCTACAAGCATTAACAAAGGTAATAAAAACTTAAAAAGGAATCTCATAGTGCCGTTTCTAAAAAGTGATTAAATTGCGGGATAAAATCTGGCGTGGCGTAGGTTTTATCTTGAAATGATTTAACCGCCCAAACACCGATAATAGAATTAGTGATAAAGATGCCCTGTGCAGTTAGGACATCCTCTAGTTTGAAAGGTTCTTCTGTGATGGTGTAATCGTTTTTTCTAAGCCATTCGATCACTTTTTGGCGCATAATGCCTTTAATACCACAGCCTGTTTTTTCATTTAACAGCGGTGTTTTAATGGCATTATTATCGCTTACTATAAACACATTACTCATCGTACCTTCAATAACAATATCATTAAAATCAAGCATTAAGCCTTCTTGCTTATCATCATGTAATTCTGCACTGCCTAGCACCTGTTCTAAACGATTAAGGTGCTTAAAACCTGCTAATGGCGGGTTGTATGCAAGTCGTGTTTTACATAATTGAAGGTCAATACCTGTTTGGCGAAAGTGGGCGATATGATCGCCCCAAGGATGGAGTGAAACAATACGTGTTGAGCGGGTTTTGATTGAAAAATCAGAGCGATAACCACGTCCGCTAGAACCACGGGTGATTATTATTTTTAAAATAGCCCATTTTTTAACGGTATCAGTCAGCTGTTTAATTTCGGCTTTCAATACGGATAAATCAGGCGGGTTAATATGTAACGCTTGGCAACCTAGTATTAAACGCTTTAAATGTGCTTCAATAAACTGAGGTGTGTTGCCTTGTATGGCAATGGTTTCCCACACGCCATCACCGTATTGCAAACCACGATCAGTAACAGAGATTGTATCCGTTTGTTTTCCGTTGATCAGTACGACTGCTTGCATGAGAGTGTGTTGGAATAGTTATATCTTTTTAAAGATAAGCGTTCCGTTAGTGCCACCAAAACCAAAGGAGTTACTCATCGCAACCTCAATTTTAGCATCACGTGCGGTATTGGCAACATAATCAAGATCACAATCTGGGTCTTGGTTGTCGATATTAATAGTGGGCGGAAGAATTTGATCACGAATCGCTAACACACTAAAAATTGCTTCGATTCCACCCGCCGCTCCTAATAGATGACCCGTCATAGATTTTGTCGAACTCACCGCGACCTTGTGGGCGTGATCACCCAAGGCACGTTTGATAGCATTGGTTTCAGCCACATCACCTGCAGGTGTTGAAGTACCATGTGCGTTAATGTAATCAATATCTTCTGGGTTTAAACCGGCATCTTTAAGTGCATGGTCGATACAACGCGCCGCACCTTCACCATCGGTTGCAGGGGATGTCATATGATAAGCATCACTGCTCATTCCGAAACCAACTAACTCACATAAGATGTCTGCACCACGGGCTTTGGCAAATTCATATTCTTCAAGGACTAATATACCGGCGCCATCACCCAGTACAAAGCCGTTACGATCTTTATCCCACGGACGACTTGCTGCGGTCGGATCATCATTACGGGTTGAAAGCGCGCGCATCGCGGCAAACCCACCAATACCCAAAGGGGTTGTACACATTTCTGCACCACCACCTAACATCACATCGGCATCACCATAACTAATCATACGCGCTGCATCACCAATACTATGCGTTGCAGTAGCACAGGCAGATACAGGTGACATATTGTGACCTTTCAAACCTAACATAATGGAGATATTACCCGCCACCATATTAACAATTGCGCTGGGCACAAAGAACGGTGATATTTTACGGGGGCCACGTTCCATATATACCTTGGTGTCTCTTTCAATCGTGCCGATTCCGCCGATTCCAGACCCCACGATAGTACCGATACGCGTTGCATTTTCTTCGGTGACTTCTAGTCCTGAGTCTTTCATTGCATCAAAAGCGGCGCCTACGCCATAATGAATAAAAGGATCCATTTTCTTTTGATCTTTTTTTGTGATGTAGTCATTTACATCAAAATCATCCACGTTTCCCGCAATTTTTACGGAAAAATCGGTCGTATCGAAGTATTTAGGTGGAATTAAACCGATACCGCTGACACCTTCAGTGATATTTTTCCATGCTTTATCAATGGTTGAACCCACCGGAGAAACAATTCCAAGACCCGTTACTACTACGCGACGTTTTGACACTAGATGAACCTACCTTTTTATATTTTTATATCTTTAAATTTATATCTTTAAACAATCTTTGAGAACAAAGATAAATAATTAAAAAAACCGCAGTACTGGAATCCAATATAGCGGTTTATATACAATTAAATGGCGTATTTTAAAACACGCCAAATATTGAACTGATGTGGTTTAGCCTTGATTATTATTAACGTAATCAATTGCTAACTGAACAGTGGTGATTTTTTCTGCTTCTTCATCCGGAATCTCAGTACTAAACTCTTCTTCCAATGCCATTACCAATTCAACGGTATCTAATGAATCCGCGCCCAGGTCATCTACAAATGAAGCTGCGTTTGTAACTTCTGCTTCATCAACGCCTAACTGTTCTACTACAACACTTTTAACGCGTGTTTCAATATCGCTCATAATTCTTCTCTTCTATTTAAAAAAATATTTATTACAAAAAATAAATGTGGGGTTATTGTAGATAAAATCAAGCCTGTACACAATTCATATTTATAGTAATTTTTAGCCAAAAACTATATCACGCCATATACATGCCACCGTTCACATGCAATGTTTCACCCGAAATGTAATCTGCCATATCCGATGCTAAAAATAACACGGCGTTGGCAACATCTTCCGACTGACCTAATTTCCCTAAGGGGATGTGTGCTAGCAATTTATTGCGCTGATCATCGGATAACTCTCTGGTCATATCGGTATCAATAAACCCCGGTGCAACCACGTTAACCGTTATGCCACGAGAACCAATTTCTTGTGCGAGTGATTTAGAAAAGCCCACCACACCTGCTTTCGCGGCGGCATAGTTTGCCTGCCCTGCATTGCCCGTTGCGCCCACCACCGACGATATACTAATAATGCGCCCCGTACGTGCTTTCATCATACCGCGCAAACAAATTTTACTGAGGCGAAAAACCGAGGTGAGATTAGTGCTCATAATATCGCCCCATTCATCTTCTTTCATGCGCATTAATAAATTGTCGCGGGTGATTCCGGCGTTGTTCACTAAGATGGCAATCGCACCGTACTCATCATTAATGGCTTTAACGACTAAATCTACCGAATCTTGCTCGGTCACATTAAGCATCATGCCCTGCCCTTTAATACCTTGTTCTGCAAAATAATTAGAGATAGCCTTTGCCCCTGCTTCGCTGGTTGCGGTACCTACAACGGTTGCGCCTGCTTTACCTAAAGATTCAGCAATCGCACGACCGATACCTCTGCTTGCGCCAGTGATAAGGGTGATTTTTCCTTCTAAGCTAATGTTGCTCATGTTTATATCCAATGCTAATTTTTAAT
>CAZMWD010000082.1:0-3111 GCA_964569685.1 uncultured Cocleimonas sp.
TATTTTATCATCCAGTACTTCTTCAATACCCTCATCAGAATCAATACATTTAATCTTTCTTTTTTTATCCGTAAACTTGCGCCATAACCAACCCGATGCAACGTGTTCTCCCAATAAAACAGATTCTAATAAATTAATGTTTTTGGTTACACGCAACATACATTCATATGCGTTTTTTGTACCACACATTAAAAAACGATCACCTTCACGAATAATGCGATTATTTTCTGGTAATAACACATTTCCTTTACCGCGCTTTAAAAATAACGGTAGCGCAGCAATATGTTTATTTGATCTTGATATATTTAAGCCTTCTTCACCACGTAAAATATCATCAACCAGTACCTGTTGATTTTTAATCACCTTAGACAAAGCGGGCGTTTCTTCGGCATTGACACGTAACTCCCAAAGCTTCGGCACATCATCTTGAACCGCACCCACAATCCGACTCGCCAACTCATTAGCACGATCATTCTTAAAACGAGAAATAATGCGTAAAAAATCACCCAATAGAGGGGTTCTTATTAATGCAAAAATAGTATTAGAAATCACACTACCGCGTTGCATTAGCATATCCAAATTTGCCGATTGAAATAAGTGACTATTTTTATCCGCATTTTGGCGTGCCACACGAAATAAATCAGGATTTAATTCTTTGGATGTCATTAATATAGAAAGATTGTTCGCATCATTATCGGTACCTGCAATAATGCCTGCCGCATCCTCAATCCCCGCCTTTTTCAAGGTTTTCGCCTCGGTTGGGGGGCCAATCACAGAACCTGAAGGAATCCCTTTTTGTTTACGATCAGCCACAATCACTTGAAGCGGCACATCATCGTGCTCCAAATGATCATAAAGTGCACGACCAAAACGACCAAAACCACTGATAATCCACATCCCTGGGTTGGGTGCGGGAGGCTCTTGCATTATTTGCCCAGACTTACCCGTAGTCCACTCGTAAATACTGTAAAGACTCGGGGACTTTAACGCTAATGCAAAACGTGAGGCAAAGGTTTCAAAAGGATTTATCACTTCATTTGCACCAAATGACAATATATTTGATTCAGCCTCTGGCGTTTCTGCACGCGCAATCAAACGTAATTCTGGATTGAGTAATTGCGCCACAATCGCTACGGTTAAATTAGCCGTATCGTCATTTGCAAGTGTGATAATACCTTTGCACCACGGATGTTTTATCCCCGCCATTTCAAGTATTTCTGATTGAGAACCATCCGCACACAAACCTATCGGAAGGGTTCTAAAATCACCCACTTCAAGTTCATTGATACGCTCTTCATCGGGATCAATAATGACCGATAAAACACCTTCATCCGACAATGACTGCGCCAACTGTGAACCCGTATCACCATAGCCACAGATAATATAAAACGGTTCACGAATATGATGAATACGTCGATTAAAGCTATTGGTTCTCATCTGCTGACGAAATGCGGGATCTTGAAACACACTTAACAACACACCGATCCCATATAGCCATGAGATTACACTGGCGTACATGGTAATCAGAGTCCAATAGCGTTGTGCATCAGTAAACGCATAGGGAATTTCGCCAAAACCAATGGTCGTCCCCATAAAACTAACGAAATAAAAGGCATGGAAAAAGGACATTTCCCACCGTTTACCTTGATCATCAACCCCCGGAATGAGTACAAAACCGAGGATAGAAACGGCGTAAACAAGTATCAATAAGACAAGCGGAGAGCGTAAACGTCGAAACAGAATGTAAACTAGATTAGGCACGTTAGATTATTTTCACTCTTTTATAAAAGAACTGAGGTCTAATAGAAACTCCCATTGTTCTATCTATCTACGCACAGAGATAGTTTCAGAAACCAATAAAATAACAGAAAGAAGGTTAGCCAATAATGCCCCGCCAGACAGTGATACTACGGTTGCCAATGCGGCCCCCTCCAATGGTACTCCTACCACATGCACTGTCATTCCCCAAACAATAGCGGCTGCGATTAACTGTAAATCTGCAACAAGGCTAGTGGCAAGAAAAACAGCACCAAGATGGGTTCGATCCCCTACTTTAAGCACGGTTGCTATCAAACTCACCACCAGTGCTGCAAATAATTCGTAAATATTATGATGGTCGGCAATATCTATATCGCCAGTAAAAAAACCAAAGTTAAGCGTTAATGCCAATACGATAAAAAATGCAAAAATGACTTTTTCTGAGTTCATACTATTATCCTTTGAGTAATCCACATTCTTAGAACATATTAGCTCCCTCTCCCTAGCAGGGAGAGGGCTGGGGAGAGGGTAGAATGATTTTAGAGCAAACTAAGTGCTATCTATCCCCTCCCCAACCCTCCCCTTGCTAAGTGGAGGGAGTATTAGAATCGTGGCAAATTCCTGATGGTTTTTATGCCTTCGGCAAGGTCACACCTTTTTGACCTTGGTACTTTCCGCCACGATCTTTATACGATGTTTCGCATACTTCATCCGATTCAAAAAACAACATTTGCGCGACACCTTCATTTGCATAAATCTTCGCAGGCAATGGTGATGTGTTTGAGAATTCCAAGGTCACATGCCCTTCCCACTCTGGTTCTAACGGCGTTACGTTGACGATAATGCCACAACGTGCGTAGGTCGATTTCCCTAAACAAACGGTCAGCACACTGCGTGGAATACGAAAGTATTCAACCGTGCGCGCTAACGCAAACGAGTTTGGTGGGATAATACAAACATCCGACTGAATATCCACAAAGCTATTTTCATCAAAAGCTTTCGGGTCAACAATCGCAGAATTAATATTGGTGAATATCTTAAATTCATCTGCGCAACGTACATCATAACCGTAGCTTGATGTACCGTAAGATACGATCTTATGATTTTCACCATTGATTTCTTTTTCGCGCACCTGACCTGCTTCAAACGGCTCGATCATCCCCTGTTGCTGCGCCATACGGCGAATCCAGCTATCTGATTTAATACTCATCGACCGATACTACTGATGCCCGTTTTATTAAACGGAATATTAAACCACGGCAAATGCACCGAACCACCTAAATCATATTTGACCTGACGATCACGTAATAAACCCGGCACCATATTCATCATATTCGCAAAGCTTAAATTAAC
>CAZMWD010000082.1:3211-5678 GCA_964569685.1 uncultured Cocleimonas sp.
TTCTGGCAAACCAAATTCAATCGGGTAATCAACACTCACAAAATACAAACCACAGGCAAGCGCAGTTGCACCTGCTTGATTTCTATCTTTTAATGCTAATAATTCTGCAAACCATTCTGCTCGTTTTTCACCACTGCCTATTGTTAATAAACTACCCACAATATTCCTCACCATGTGGTGTAAAAAAGCGTTGGCTTTAATATCAACATAAACAAAATCACCGCTACGCGATACCGTAATTGATTGCATAAAACGCATCGCATGTTTTGCCTGACAACCCGCCGCACGAAAGCTAGAAAAGTCATTTTCACCCAGCAAGTATTGAGCCGCTTGATGCATCTGCACTTGATCCAATGGCTTATTCAGTAAAGAATGCCAATACACTCTATTCTGCAATAAAGCAGGGCGTGTTTTTTGATTGAGAATAATGTAACGATAGGTTCTGGATGTTGCACTGAAACGCGCATGAAAATCATCGTTGACGGGTTGAACCCAACGCAGTGCAATATCATCGGGCAGATTGGTATTACAACCCATGCGCCAGGCTTTTTCATCACGTTTCGCATCCGATTCAAAATGAATCACCTGCCCTATTGCATGCACCCCGCTATCAGTTCGACCGGCGCAATGAATATTAATCGTATGATTCGCCAATTGTGATAAGGCTTTTTCAACTTCTTCTTGAACAGAAGGCGCGTGGCTTTGGCGTTGCCAGCCTTTGTAAGGAGTTCCGTCGTATTCGATGCAAGCAGCGTATTTCATAATACGGGAAGTATACATTTTTCGGATTGTTAGATTCCATTATTTACAGACACAAAAAAGCCGGAACAAGTCCGGCTTTCTTTTTTATAAACTATCAAGTTGTTTCTGAATGATGTGATTTCTTTTCGTCAGCAATGCAACCCCGCTACCGGAAAGAAAGCGCATTATTCAGGAATAACGTAAGTGACTGCTCAACGCGTTTAGATTTTGTTTCAGATCAAGGCGCTTGCGCACGGAGAATGTGAGCATACAACAAGTATGTGATCATTCGAGTACGGAAGCAACGCAGAGATGGGACAAAATATAAATGCGCTGAGTAGTTACTTAGCCTGTTTGGTGCAGTAACTCTTCCGCTACCTTCTTCTGCTCATCATTACCTTCCATCATCACTTCTTCAAGTGTGCTACGTGCGCCTTCTATATCACCCATATCAATGTAAGCTTTTGCCAAATCTATTTTTGCGCCGATTTGAGTTTCTTCGATCACTTCACCTTCATCTTCTAAATCAAGGAATGATAAGTTATCATCAAAATCTGCTAACAGGTTATCTTCAACCTCTGCTGTTGCTGTACCTGCATCAATAGTAATATCATCAATTGCCTCGTCTGCTTTTTTATAGGCATGATCTTCTGGCATGATTTTATCAAAGCCATCAGAATCAATATCTAGATTTAGGCTTGTCATATCAAGACCATCATCAGTTGTTGTATCAAAAGCATCATCAAAGCCGAGGTCTAATGTATCACCCGAGTTTTCCGTAAGCCCTTTCATATCAAAGTCTAAATCTGCATCAAGCGCTTTATCAGCAACACTGTCACCCATCTCATCTCCCAATAGGTCGCTTGTATCTAAATCAGCTGTATCAAGAGAAGCCATATCATCATTTAATACCGCATCCAAATCCAAGCCATCTAATTCGTTACTTTCTAGTGTTTTATCCAAATCATGATCAAATATAGCCACTTCTTCAGGGCTTGCTTCACCTGCGGTTACTGCTAAACCTGCTGCGGCTGCTCCTGCAATTGCTGCGCCTGCAACACCTTTTACAGATGATGAAGAGTCTGAGAAGATATTACTATCAGGAATCATGGTTTTACCCCATTCACTGATTTCTTTCCAATGCTTATCTTTATCATCGCCTTCTAAGCCTTTGAATATTTCGACTTCTTTCTCAAAGCCTTCTTTGTCACCTGCCGCTTTAAAGTTTTCAATCAACTTTGCGCGGTAAGCAAGATTATCTGGCTCTTCTTCAATCGCTTTTCTAAGCTCTGCTTCTGCTTGGTCATGTAAGCCATAAACAAGGTAAACATCCGCTTCTTGAAGGACATTTTCTTCTTTGCTTTCTCCGTGAGATTCAACATTCAAATCAGAGTCTTTCGTCTCTTCTTGTGGGTCAGCGAACATATTCTTTTCTGTACCAAAGTCAGAAGTAGTAAAATCATCTGTTGCTAGGTCATTTGTTGATAAGTCAACATCCTGTTCAAAATCTGTATCTTGAGATAGTTCTTGATCAAGGTCGAAATCAGTAAATTCATCACCGTCTTCAACATCCACACCGTCCTTACGACGTTTCATGTACCAAAGTCCACCCAATAATGCGAGCAATGAACCACCACCAATACCTTGTACTAATGGATTATCTAATAGACCTAAAATACCACCCTCTGATTCTTTCCCTGTTGTATCCGCTACAGGAGGAGTATTC
>CAZMWD010000082.1:5778-8402 GCA_964569685.1 uncultured Cocleimonas sp.
TCGCCTGAAAACCTGCCAATTGCTCACTTTTCAGTGTTATTAAACGATTTTTCTTACGCAATAACGATTCAAGTTCTGAAACACGTGATTTTAATTCTGCATTTTCATTTGATCGCGCCGTTAACGATTCACTTGCTAATACTAATTTCTTTTTAAGCTCAGACGCTGTTGCGTTTCCTGCAACCGTTAAATCTGTAACAACACCACCCTCATTACCAGCAACGGTTATTTTATGATCAGGCGCATTCTTCTTAGCATTTTCTCTTGCTAAAGATGCTGCTGATTGACCACCTTGTGAGCCACTTTGAGTACCACTCGATGATTTTCCTGATGCCAACTGTGAACGACCACTTTTCCAACTTGCAGTATGAGAGGCTAACTGAGATCTTGCCGAACGATAACTAACACTCTTCGCTTGTTGCGCAGAAGGTCGGCTCATTACTACGCCTGCTTTCAATCGATTCACATTATTCTGACTAAAAGCACCCGGATTAGCATTAAACAACGCCATCATCATCTGCTCAGTACGAACACCACGATGACCCAACTTCCTTGCAATCTTATGAAGATTATCACCACGTCTTACGCGGTAAGTTTTCGTTCTACCCGATGCTCTCACAGCTCTTGTAGTACCTAGAGCACCCAATGCTTGAGCGCCACGTTGAAACTCTGTTAAACGTTGTTGTTGTTGTGCAGGTGCAGGTGCATTACGCACAACACGACGTTGCGCTTGTCGATGCGTCTGAGTTTGTTGGCGTTGTGCAACAGGACGATTAATTAGACCACTACCAGGCTCTGCACGTACACCTACTTGGTTACTTGCAATCGCTTGACCGGGCTGCATTAACACAGGTGGATCAAGTAACGCGGTATATTCTTTTAATAACTGACCTTTAGACCAGTTAACTTCTAATAGGAAATTAACAAAAGGCTCGTGAATAGGTTGAGAAGAACTCACCAATATAATAGGCTTGCCTCCTTGCACACTGGGTGTAAACCGAATGTTATTTAAAAAAGCAGGTCGATCAATACCCACGCGATTAAATACCTCAGGAGAAGCCAGACGTACGCGAATACTACGTGCTTCTGCGGGTGTCGCAGATAACACTTGAATGACACCTTTAAACGGTTGATTCAAATGTGAGTTGGATTGAATATCCCCTAAACCTAAAGCGTGTGAAGCGGTTGGAAAGGCCATTGCCATTGTTATTGCTAGGCTTAATACTTTCTTATTCACTGATAATTCCCCTTGTTTTTGTTTTTATATAGCACTGTAGAATCCTTTCTTACTAAAATAGCGTTAAACACTATTAGAAATCTTTCTATAAAATTCAGTGGTGACCTCTTTCTTCTTTTTATTGATCACAAAATTGTTATTAAATAACATCTAATAGGTGCGCATAGCACTGTATTAATGTTCCCGAACTCCTAAGATCGGATATGGGTGCTATTTATATCAAAAATTGGATTAATCAGAACTGAACAGGTGGTTATTTTTATTATTATTTAGCAATAACAGCTAAAAAAGAGAAAATCTGGCTGTTATTGCACTAACTTATTGATAAATTTTCGATATTACAAATAATCTCGAATCAAAATTTCTGCAATCTGAATCGTATTAAGCGCAGCACCTTTACGCACATTATCGGCAACCACCCACAAGTTCAAACCATTCTCATAAGAAATATCTTCGCGGATTCTTCCTACATATACTGGATCATTATTTGCGCCTTCTGTTACAGCCGTTGGATAACCCCCTTCTTCACGCGTATCTAACACCACCACACCTTCTGCTTTTTCTAACAGTTCGGTGGCTTGTTCTGCAGTCAATTTATCGCGTGTTTCGATATGTAACGCTTCTGAATGACCAAAAAATGCAGGCACGCGCACTGCTGTTGGGTTGACCATAATAGCGTCATCTTCAAATATTTTACGCGTCTCCCACACCATTTTCATTTCTTCTTTGGTATAGCCGTTATCCATAAACACATCGATTTGTGGCAATACATTAAATGCGATTTGCTTTGGGTAAACCTTAACTTCCACTTCTTTGCCATTTAATAACTGCGCCGTTTGACCCGCCAACTCTTTAATCGCAGATTTGCCCGAACCCGATACCGCTTGATAGGTACACACATTAATACGTGTAATCTTAGCGGCATCATGCAATGGTTTTAATGCCACCAACATTTGAATCGTCGAACAATTTGGATTTGCAATAATGCCCCGATTGGTATAATTCGCTACTGCATGTGGATTCACTTCGGGTACAACTAATGGAATATCATCGTCGTAACGAAACTCCGAGGTATTATCAATCACCACACAACCTGCCGAAGCTGCAATCGGCGCATATTCTTTTGAAATCTCACCACCCGGTGAAAATAAACCGATCTGTACTTTAGAGAAATCAAAGTTCGCTAAATCTTCAACGATAATTTGCTTACCTGCAAATTGAAGGCGTTTACCCGCCGAACGTTCACTGGCGAGCGCATAAACTTTTCCCACAGGAAATTTACGTTCTGCGAGAATTTCTAACATGACCTCACCTACCGCACCGGTTGCACCGACTACTGCTACATCATACGTCTTTGACATTTCTTTTATGACCTATTCTATTAGAG
>CAZMWD010000083.1:0-8388 GCA_964569685.1 uncultured Cocleimonas sp.
TTTGGGTATTTACCCATTTACCGCTATAATGCTCGGTTTTTTGCAGTTAATTAGCCTTATGTCTCAATCCAGTAAAAAACAATCTCCATCAAATGATGCCCCTATTATCGGCGTAGTCATGGGCAGTAATAGCGATTGGAAAATCATGTCAAAAGCCGTTGAGCAATTAGAAGCGTTTGGTATTGCACACGAATACAAAGTGGTGTCGGCACATCGCACCCCCGATTTATTATTTGAATATGCCGAAAATGCACAGAAACGCGGGCTAAAAGCCATCATTGCTGGCGCAGGTGGTGCAGCACATTTACCCGGTATGTTAGCGGCAAAAACTCAAATTCCTGTGCTAGGAGTTCCTGTTCCTTCTCGTTATTTAAAAGGCGTTGACTCGCTTCACTCCATTGTTCAAATGCCAGCAGGCATTCCTGTTGCTACCTTTGCAATTGGCGAAGCGGGTGCAACTAATGCTGCATTATTTGCCATTTCTTTATTGGCAAATAATAATGATAGCTTTAGTACTTCTTTAGCTAAAAAGCTCAATGAATTTCGCGAAGCACAATCTCAAATTGCGAAAAACATGTCTCTTCCTCCAGAAGAGAAATAAGATGAAGCCGATTTTACCAGGCGCAACTATTGGCATGCTTGGCGGCGGACAACTCGGTCGTATGTTTACAACAGCGGCACGTACCTTAGGTTACCAAGTCATTATTCTTGAGCCCGACCCTAATAGCCCTGCCGCAGATTTTGCGGATGAACATATTCAAGCACAATACGATGATGAAAGCGCACTTAAAATACTCGGTGAAAAGTGTGATGTTATTACTACCGAGTTTGAAAATATCCCTGCTAAAACCTTACAATTACTAAACAAGTTTTGCCCTGTTCACCCAAAAGCATCGGCAGTTGAAATTGCTCAAGATCGTATTGTTGAAAAAGCATTTATTCTTGAATGTGGCTTATTACCCGTACCGTATGGTGTTATCAAAACACAATCCGATATTGCCAAAGCAACGGATAAAATCACCTTCCCTGCTATTTTAAAAACGGCTCGTTTTGGTTATGACGGTAAAGGACAGCAAACCGTTAATGATAAAGAAACATTAGAAAGTGCCTATAAAAACACCGGACAGGTAGCCTGTGTTGTTGAACAGCGCGTTGATCTTGATTGCGAAATTTCAGTCATTTTAGGTAGAAATGCCAACGGTGAAAGCCAATGTTTTCCCATTGCCGAAAACATTCATAAAGACGGTATTTTATTCCAAAGCATTGTTCCCGCACGGATTACCGATAGCATTGCCAATGCCGCCCAAGTCGCTGCTATTCGCCTTGCCGATCAACTCGATTACATTGGCGTAATGGCAGTCGAATTTTTCATCACTAAACAAGGTGAGTTGCTGGTAAACGAGGTTGCACCACGCACGCATAATAGCGGACATTACACGCTAGATGCTTGTGTTACCTCTCAATTTGAACAACAAGTTCGCATGATTTGTGATTTGCCCTTTGGGGACACCGCCTTACTTAACCCCATTGTAATGACTAATATACTTGGTGATTTATGGGGTTCTAACAATCAACAACCCAATTGGAATGCACTACTCCAAAGTGATAAAACCAAACTCCATTTGTACGGTAAACACGATGCACGCGTGGGACGTAAAATGGGGCATTACTGCACCCTAGCTGATGATATTGATTTCGCAATTAATGAATCAAATAAAATATTCATGCAACTTCCCTTTCTTCCCGTTTAGCTACTGATAGGATACTGATATGCAACAATACATACCACAACTACACCTATTTATTGCTGTTGCGGCATTACTGGTTTACATCATTCGCGGTGTTATGATGCTGGCAGGTAATACCACTTCGCGTATTATGTTAGCCCTCACATCACTCACCACCCTTTTATTATTTGCAAGTGGTGTCTATATGGGTTTTGTAAAACAGCTTTCTTTTGCCGATGGATTTGTCGGTACAAAGATAATCGGCTTATTGCTCTTTGTTGGCTTTGGTTTGGTTTCCTTAAAACAAGGCTTATCAAAGCCTGTCGCAAGCCTATTATGGTTATTAGGGTTAGCGGCTTTTGTGTATACCTATTTAATTGCCACCCATAAACTAATACCCTTGTTTTAAACCT
This sequence comes from uncultured Cocleimonas sp., assembly GCA_964569685.1. Classification (GTDB taxonomy): domain Bacteria; phylum Pseudomonadota; class Gammaproteobacteria; order Thiotrichales; family Thiotrichaceae; genus Cocleimonas. The sequence continues at coordinate 2,141 of CAZMWD010000083.1, forward strand.
GATGGATAAAAAACTACTCAACTCGTTTCGCCAAGATATAAAATTCAACGAAACACTGTGTGATCAAACACTCCAGTTTACTAGCACTTGGGGTATTTTCTCACCACGAGAAATTGATGATGGTACTCGCTTATTAATGAAGCACATCAAAATAAATACCGATGATGATTGCTTCGACCTTGGCTGTGGCTATGGACCAATCGGCTTAACAATGGCTAAACTTGCACCACAAGGTCAAACGCTATTAGTCGATAAAGATTTTATGGCGATTGAATACAGTAATAAGAATGCCGCACTGAATAATATAAATAACGCCAAAGCCATGCTCAGCAACGGCTTTCAACATATTGATAAACAACTAACCTTTGATGTGATTGCGTCTAATGTGCCAGCAAAAGTCGGCAAAGAAATGATGTCTTTAATGCTGAATGACGCACATCAACACTTAAAAAAGGAAGGGCGTTTATACTTAGTTACCGTCAATGGTCTGCGCCAATATATGAAACGCAATCTTAAAGAAATATTTGGTAACTACAAAAAAGTAAAACAGGGAAAAACCTACACTATTCACCTTGCTTATAAATGATTAGGAAAGGTATCACTACACTAAGTTGTAATCTTGACCTTATACACGCTAATGCTTAATCCTTGAAGTAAGCTATACTAAATTAATACTAATGATAGTTACTGAAAGTATTCGCAGTATCTGAGATCAAAGCACAGGAAATCCGTCCTTCCCTTCGACCCCGCTCAGGGGCTAATCTATTGCGCTAATCCGTAGCCTGAGCGGAGTCGAAGGTGGGCTTGGATACTATGAAATAACTTTTGGAACTATTAATAATAGAGGCAAAAAATGAAATACGGATATACAATCGTCTATGTAGAAGATGTATTAGCAACGGTTGAGTTTTATGAAAAAGCATTTGGTTTTGAGCGCGGTATGGTTTTTGAAGAAGACGACGTTGTTGATTATGCGGAACTTAAATCAGGTGAAACCACCTTAGGTTTTGCGTCTCACGCTACTTTGGGAGAGATGAACTTTGCAGGAAAGTATCAAAAAATAAGTCCCGAAGGAAACCCTGTTGGGCTTGAATTAGTTTTTGTTGATGACGATGTCGAAGCTGCTACAAATCATGCAGTAAAAAGCGGGGCAGAACTCATCACCGCTCCAACAGAAAAACCGTGGGGCCAAACGGTGAGTTATGTACGCTCTATCGAAGGAACACTTATTGAGATTTGTTCTCCAATGAGTGAATAAATTGTAAAAACCTTATCAATCATCATCCTTTTACAGATAAGCAATTATTCAGGCTTATAAATTACAAAACTAGTTTTTAAATAAGGGCTACTCGGGTAACGTCGTTTAACCTTATCTTTAATTGCCTGCGCTTCTGGTTTGTATTCGTATGGACCCAAGCGCACTTTATAAAACGTTCTGCCTTTATTTTTACTCGCTACAACAAAAGCTGAATAACCATCATCAGCAAAATCATCCATCACCGATGTTGCCTGACCAAGCTCTGTAGTTGCCATTATTTGTACGCCATAACCTATATAGTCACCATTGCTAGAAAAACGACTGCTGATTTTTGAGCCATAATGACTAACGTTACTACTCACCGAGCTAATGGCATTTTTAGTAATAAAGCCTTTGTTTTTTGCGTAGTAAAGACCATAACCCACTGCGCCAATAATCATCATTAACATGAATTTACTGACCGCACCTTGTTGCTTATTTATTTTCATTATTTTCCCCTAATGACCCATTAAAATATTAGCCATTTAAAGATAATCATAAGCTAAAGCACATTTACATACGATGAACGTTAACCCTAATCGTCAGCAATAATTGTTATTTTTTCTTAATTTATCATAATTGAATACGATTAAGTAGTTGAATTTATTATTAAAATAATTATTTATCTTTTCATTTTATCATTAAGGAGTTTTCTTTCGTTATAGCCATTTAATCTATCTCCATCAACACTTTATTCTAAATAATTAGTAGGAGAAATAAAATGTACATCGAAATAAGCTACACACTTTATTTAATAATTAGTATCGCGATGACTATTTGGGTTGCAAGAACCCTGAGTAAAAATGGACTTGTTTTCTTAATTGATAGCTTTGAAGGAAATGAAGTTTTAGCTAATTCCGTTAACCATATGCTAACCGTAGGCTTCTATTTAATTAATCTTGGTTATATTCTTCTTGCATTACAAACCAATAGGAATTTAAGCTCGATAAGAGAAAGCATTGAATTTCTTAGCCAGAAAATAGGCTTTGTGCTTGTTGTAATAGGTATTCTTCATTTTTTAAATGTGTTTGTTATTTCAAAATGGAGAAATAAATCTATTCGCAATCAACAAGCGAATCAAAATTAATGAAGCACAAATAAAAAGGGATGCAATTAAGCATCCCTTTTTATACGTTTAGAGAACTTTATTAATTCTCATACCATCTTAACTTATTAAGATATTTTCTGATCTAACTCACCCGAAGCATAACGCTGTGACATTTCATCAAGCGAATAGATCTTACCGACCTTACTTGCCATGCCAGCAGCACCAAATGCTTCGTAACGCGCCTGACAAATATCTTTCATTGCGTTAGTGGCTTCTTTAAGGAACTTGCGTGGGTCAAAGTTCGATGGGTTCTCTTTTAAGTGTCTACGCACAGAACCCGTCGATGCCATCCGTAAATCTGTATCAATATTAACTTTTGTAACACCGCTCTTAAGACCTTCAACGATCTCTTTAACAGGAACGCCGTAAGTCTGACCCATATCACCACCGTAGTTATTGATGATTTCTAGCCACTCTTGAGGCACTGATGATGAACCGTGCATAACAAGGTGAGTATTAGGAAGACGTTCGTGAATTTCTTTGATACGGTCAATGCGCAAAATCTCACCAGTAGGCTCTTGAGTGAATTTGTAAGCACCGTGTGAAGTACCGATTGCGATTGCTAGTGCATCAACGTTGGTTGCTTTAACAAAGTCAGCCGCTTCTTCAACAGAGGTTAGGAGCATATCAAGGTCTAGTTTACCCTCTGCGCCGTGTCCGTCTTCTTCGCCCATCTCGCCTGTTTCTAGTGAACCAAGACAGCCTAGCTCGCCTTCGACCGATACACCGCCAGCGTGAGCCATTTTTACAACCTCAGCGGTAACACTAGAGTTGTACTCAAATGATGCCGGCGTTTTACAATCAGCTTCTAAAGAGCCATCCATCATCACTGATGTAAAGCCCGATTGGATTGAACGCAAACATACTGCTGGCTCAGAACCGTGATCTTGATGCATAACAACAGGAATGTGTGGGTACATTTCTGTAGCTGCAATGATTAGGTGACGTAAGAAGGGCTCGCCTGCGTAACCGCGTGCGCCCGCAGAACCCTGCATGATTACAGGAGAATTAGCTGCGTCAGCTGCTTCCATGATAGCGTGAACCTGCTCCATGTTGTTTACGTTAAATGCTGGTAATCCGTAGCCATTTTCTGCTGCGTGATCGAGCAGTTGTCTCATTGAAATTAGGGCCATGTGGTCCTCCTTATAATTAGTTAATTAATAAATATTCTAAAACTTTGTACTGTATATTACCGGAAGTCATATTTTCCGAGCAAATTACGGTATTTCTAATGTTGTATTCTAAACCAGTAGCTACCCGTTATGATGCTTACCCACACGAATAATTTTCATTTGATTCGTGCCACCGTCCGTTCCTGCACCTACCAAATCACCTTTTGTGATAAGAACTAAATCACCATCATCTACAACTTCTTGTTCGATAAGATGTTCTACCACCGTTACATTAGCTTGTTTTGGATCGGTCAATTTTTCATGAACCCAAACAGGGTAAACACCACGATACATACAAACGCGACGACAGGTTGATTTATGTGTCGTCATCGCATAAATCGGGATACCTGAACTAATGCGCGACATCCATAAGGCGGTTGAGCCAGATTCAGTTAACGCGCCAATACCTTTAACACCCATGTGGTTAGCGGTGTACATGGCTGCCATTGCGATGCCTTCATCTATGCGCTCGAAGTGCTTGCCTATGCGATGATTTGAATTTTTAGAGGCAGAAGACTTTTCCGCCTCTTCACAAATATCTGCCATTGCCGCGACTACTTTATCAGGGTGCTTGCCAACCGCTGTTTCACCCGAAAGCATCACTGCATCGGTACCATCCATCACGGCATTGGCAACATCAAAAACTTCTGCGCGCGTTGGAATCGTATTATCGATCATCGTTTCCATCATCTGCGTCGCTGTAATGACAGGGCGATTCAGTTGGCGAGCGCGCTTAATCAACTTCTTTTGCATCAGAGGTAAAATAGCATCGCCAATTTCTACGCCTAAGTCACCACGTGCCACCATAATAACATCTGATGCGATGATAATATCATCCATCGTAGGTTGCTCTACGGCTTCTGCACGTTCTATTTTTGCAACGATTGCTGCATCACCACCTGCGTCTTTCATCAAGGTGCGGGCATATTCTAAATCGGCCGCACTGCGGGGGAAAGAGACGGCTAAAAAATCAACGCCAATTTCAGCCGCTGTTTTAATGTCTTCTTTATCTTTTTCGGTTAACGCTTCGGCAGAAATTCCACCACCGCGTTTATTGATGCCTTTGTTGTTAGACAATGCGCCACCGACGATAACTTCAGTATGTACTTCGCAGCCTTTTACGGTGGTAACACGTAAAACAATACGCCCATCATCAAGCAATAATTCATCGCCATCATAAACATCATGGGGCAAGTTTTTATAGGCTATGCCGACTCTTTCTTGTGTGCCTGCATTTTTATCTAAATTAGCATCTAAGATAAAACTATCGCCGGCTTCAATAAAAACCTTGTCATCAACAAAGCGCTGTATGCGGATTTTAGGGCCTTGTAGGTCGCCTAAAATTCCCACATTCCAGCCTAGCTTATCGGCAGCATCACGCACCATTTTTACACGGCGTTTATGATCTTCCACTTCGCCGTGCGAAAAATTCATGCGCACAACATCTACACCTGCCGCTATCATTTTTTCAACAGACTCTGGCGTATCCGTTGCCGGGCCCATTGTTGCTACTATTTTGGTTCTTCTCATAGAGAATAACTCATCTTATTAATCCGTAATAAAGCCAAGTATAAAATTCGAATATTATTGAACCCTTAGCCCTTAGCGCGCGCTTCTAGCATGGCAACAACGGGTAATTCTTTGCCTTCTAAAAACTCAAGGAATGAGCCGCCACCCGTAGAGATATAAGACACTTTATCAGCAATATTATATTTATCAACCGCTGCCAGTGTGTCGCCACCACCTGCTACAGAGAATGCATCTGATTCTGCAATAGCCAACGAAATTGCTTTTGTGCCTTCACCAAACTGATCAAATTCAAATACGCCAACCGGACCATTCCAAACGATAGTTCCTGCGTTTTTAATGACTTTACAAAGCTCTGCCACTGATTTAGGACCAATATCAAAAATCATATCATCATCTGCAACATCTTCTACATTCATGGTGACTGCTTCTGCTGTTTCAGAAAACTCTTTGCCACAGGTGACATCGGTAGGAACAGGAATGTCGCCACCGTTCTTTAGTGCCGCTGCTTTTAAATTTCTTGCAGTTTCAACAAGGTCTTCTTCGTAAAGTGATTTGCCTACATTGTGACCTTCTGCGGCGATGAACGTATTGGCAATACCGCCACCCACAATGAGCTGATCAACAATTTTTGATAACGAATCAAGCACGGTTAGCTTAGTCGAAACTTTAGATCCGCCTACCAATGCAACAAATGGACGCTTAGGGTTATCCAGTGCCTTACCTAATGCTTCAAGCTCACCTGCAAGCAACGGCCCAGCCGCTGCTGTGGGCGCATATTGTCCTGCACCATGTGTAGACGCTTGTGCGCGATGCGCTGTACCGAATGCATCCATAACATACACATCACAAAGTGCTGCGTATTGCTTTGATAGTGCTTCGTCGTTTACTTTTTCGCCTTTATTAAAACGAACATTTTCAAGTAGCACAACCTGTCCGTTTTGAAGGGAAGGTTCATTGTCTAAATAGTCTTTAATCAGGTTTACATCTTGTCCAAGCAACCCAGCCATGTGACTCGCCACTGGTGCAAGTGAGAACTGATCTTCAGGAGAGCCTTCCGTTGGGCGACCAAGATGCGACATAACCATGATCTGTGCGCCTGCTTTTATCAGCAATTCAAGCGAAGGCAAAGAAGCGCGGATAC
>CAZMWD010000084.1:0-8333 GCA_964569685.1 uncultured Cocleimonas sp.
TTATCTATAATCACACAACTTAATGCTTCGCCTCGTACATCAACGCCTTCCCAAAAACTGCTTGTGCCTAATAATACGGCATTGCCAAGTTTCCTAAACTGCTTGATCATTTCAGCTTGTGATGAATCACCCTGTACCAAAATAGGGTAATCAATTTTATCTTTTAATAATTCAGCTGCTTCATTCAATGCGCGATAACTAGTAAACAGCATAAAACAACGACCTTCCGATGCATTAATCACGGGAATAGATGCCGCAACTAACGCAGGCACAAATTCAACATTTTGCGGTTCTGGAATATTGGGTGGCGCGTACAACAATGCGTTATGCCAATAATCAAACGGGCTATCCAAGAGTAGCTCTTTTGAATTTTCCATGCCCACACGGCGCGTAAAATGATCAAATGATTGCCCTACTGCCAAGGTCGCAGAGGTTAAAATCCAAGCACAGGGTAAGGATTCAATGTGTTTTTTAAAATTATCAGCAATATCAAGCGGTGTCGAAACCAGTGAAAAAGAACGTGTATAGGTTTCATACCACTGAACGGTGTTGGCTTTGGGTTTTTCGATATTGTGCAGATGCTGTTGTTGTAGCTGAACACGCTCCAAACAGGATTCTAATCCCTTGCTACGGTCGGCAGCCACATCTAAATATTTAGCTAAATCATCTAATATGTTGTTTAAATTAGTGATTTCTTTTTGAATGGCAGGTTTAGAACTGATCTTGTACCACGGTTCACGTAGCCCTGGTTTATCCATCGACAAACGTAATTCTGCCACGCATTTTTCTAAGGCGCGGGTTAAATCACGTAGCTCTGGCATATCCGATGCATTGGCAAGGCTTTCTGCCAAAATATCTTTGCCAAGCTCTAATAGTTGACGGCTACTTAAAGACTCACTAAAAAAAGTCGAGGCTATTTCGGGGAGTTGATGCGCCTCATCTAATATAACCGCGTTTGCACTGGGGAGTAGTTCGCCAAAGCCTTCTTCTTTTAGTGCTAAATCAGCAAAAAATAAATGATGATTTACTACTACCACATCGGCTTCTTGTGCTTCACGGCGCGCTTTTACAACATAACATTCATCGTAATCGGGGCAATCCGCTCCTAAACAGTTATCGGCAGTTGATGTGACGTGTTGCCACACTTCGGCATCGTGTGGCACATTATTTAATTCATTTACATCGCCAGAAACCGTCACCATTGACCAATCATCTATGCGTTGTAAATACGATAATGTACGCCTATCATCAAAACGCCCATCGGATTGCGCGCGTGACATTCGGTAAGTACACAAATAATTAGCACGACCCTTTAATAAAGCGATTTTAGTATTTGTTTTTAAAGCATCTTTTACTACCGGAAGATCTTTTACAAATAGCTGATCTTGGAGTGTTTTTGTCCCTGTCGAAACGATTACCCTTCCGCCCGATGCCACTGCAGGCACTAAATAAGCAAAGGTTTTACCTACGCCTGTGCCGGCTTCAATCACCACAGTAGAATGATTTTTTATTGCTTCTGCAACCGCCGCACCCATTAGTTGTTGCTGCTCACGTGGTTGAAAACCAGAAATAGAGGATGCTAACGGGCCTTGATCCCCTAGCATTTCATTCCAGTCGATAGATTTTGACATTTATTTCGTTTAGTTTAGTTTATTAAAAGTTATGGATTAACTTTATTGTAATTAATTGCTTCTTGAACCACCAATGTATCACCTGATGCTTCACCCGATAGCTTGATTAACTTCCAGCTTTTAATGGCGAGTGTTTCATTCGCACCTGCAAAGTTAACTGCTTTTTTTGCCATGGTAATTGCCTGTTGATGATTACTGGAAGCTTGATGTGCTTTAGCCAATAAATACCAAAGTTCACCGTTATCTGATTCAATTCGTAATGCACGCTCAATTTTACTGATTGCGGTTTGATCACGACCGATTGCCATATCAGCACGCGCCCTAATGATTAACGATTTAACGGCAGGTGAACTTGTTTTGTTTTGGGTTAATTTGGGGTTATGTGCGTTATCAGAGTTATCAGGAATAGCGTCATAGGCGCTAGCTTCCAAGCGGACGTCTACTCTCTTCGATGCTTGACGCGGTAATGGCGGGGTTAATACAGACTGCATTTCACGTTGTGTAATAACGTCTGTTTTCGGTTTATCCGAATAACGGTGCACGGTTGCTACGGCAGGTTTTGTTTTTACTGGCGTAGGTTGAACAGTAGGTCGGTGAACAGAAGTATTACGCCATTTAGGTGCTTTTACTGGTGTACGACGTACCTGTGGTTTTTGTACTTGAGGTCGCTGTACTTGCGGGCGTGTCACCTCCGGCAATACAGTGCGAGTTTGCGGGTTGGGTGGCGCTTGATAAGAAGAGGAACACCCTGTTGTTATCAATAACAACATCAGCAAAATGCCAGTGCCTTTTACAAACTCAGTACCATTTGCAGACCCAATATCTTTTATAGACACAGTCTTCATCAATTTTAACGCTTGCTTTTGTATCTTCATTTTTTCAGTATTCTGTATTAGTTAATCGCTATCGTTTCAATAAATTTTCAATCCACTCACCTGAATCAGGGCTTTCCTTTGCATTAGCACCTGATTTTCCAGGAGGTGTCCATTGATTATGTATTCTCTTGGCGGCTTGATCCGCTTCTTGCTTATTTTTGTAAACTTCTTTAATCGGTGGTTTATTAGGTGCTACATATTTTACACGTTGATCTGCGTTCCAAACTGATCCAGCTACATTTGAAGTACGGTTTGGAGTACGGTTCCTATTATTTACTGGTTGCGGAGGGCGTGTTTCTGGTTGTATTTCCCATGTGGGTCGTCGCTGTTGTGGTGCTTTATATTCTTGATTATTAAATTCAGGCATACAATCTGATTTTTGTTTGGGTTCTGTGCCCTTTTTAAACGGTAAAATAACAGACTCACCACAGGAAGGATTAAATAATAAACCAGAACGTTTATCCACTTTCACGTATTGAATCCCTTTAGGGCGCTTTGGTTTAAATGGCTTGGTCGGTATTGCTTTAATTAAATCAGCCCATATACGCAACGCACCACTCGCACCGGTTAAACCCGTGGGTTTATTATCATCTCTACCCACCCAGACGCTCATCACATGCTGCCCTGTAAAGCCTGCAAACCAGCTATCAACTGATTTATTGGTTGTACCTGTTTTACCTGCTGCATTTTTCCATGCAGGCAATACTGCACCTAAATATTTAGCCGTACCTACTTTGGTGACTTTATTCATCGCATGGGTTAATAAATAAATAGTCTCTGAGCTGGTGACTTGTTTTACCCGTAGCGGATAACGCTTTAATGTTTTGCCATACGAATTCATCACGCTACGAATCGCTTTCATTTGAGTATAGGTTCCGCCCGCCGAAATAGTATGGAACATCTGCTGAACTTCCAACGGCGTTAGCTCTACTGCGCCTAATAGCAATGATGGATTTTCTTGAATCTCTTTTTCGACACCTAATGCATGCATCATTTCAATGACTTTATCCAAACCTAAATTAACACCAATACGCACGGTGGGTGTATTCATTGATTTAACCAATGCATTTTCAAACGTCACCATACCTAAATCTTTACCACTGTAGTTTTTAGGCTTCCACAGTTTATTTTTCGATAGTTTTACCGTTACAGGCCCACCATCTATAAGTGACCCTAAATGAAATTTTTGTGCTTCTAATGCCGCTAAATAGACCGCAGGCTTTACTAAAGAACCTATCTGACGTGATGCACTTAACGCACGATTATATCCCGCTAAACGTGCATTACGATCACCCACCACCGCCAATATCTCCGCCCCTTGAACGCTAGTAACGACCAATGCCCCATTTAATTTGTCTTTAGGTATACGGTGTGATTTCTCTAAACGCGCAATGCCTTTACTTAAAGATTGCTCGGCTTGTATTTGCACGATGGGATCCATTGAGGTGAAAATTAACAAACCTTCTGAACTCAAATCTTCTTCTTGATAATCGCGCTGTAATTGTTTACGCACTAATTCAAGATAAGCAGGAAAGGGGCTTACGCTAGGAGGTGCTACTTTAGTTACACCTAAGGGCTTTTGTTTTATTTGAGAGGCTAATTTTTTATCAATGACCGCTTCATTTGCCATTATATCAATGACAAAATTACGGCGTTTTAATGCACGTTCAGGTTGCCTTCTTGGATCATAAAAAGAAGCACCTTTCGCCAAACCGATCAATAAGGCAATCTGTTCCGGTTTTAATTCATTAATCGGTCGATTAAAGTAGAACTGAGAAGCCAAACCAAAGCCATGAATCGCCCGTTTTTTATTCTGCCCTAAGTAAATCTCATTCATATACGCTTCGAGAATTTCATCTTTACTGTATCGATTCTCAAGCAACATTGCCATTATGGCTTCATTTGCTTTACGTTTGTAACTGCGCTCATTAGTCAAATAAAAGTTTTTCACCAGTTGCTGTGTCAGGGTGCTGCCACCCTGCTTATTTTTTCCGGCTTTAATGTTTGCCAATAAAGCGCGAATAATAGATTTAGGATTAACACCATGGTGATCATGAAAACGCTTATCTTCAACTGCGACTAAACCTTTTGATAATAATGGCGATACATCATCCATTTTAACTAAGACCCGATCTTCATTATGACGCGGGTAGAAATTACCAATTAAAACAGGTTCTAAGCGCATTAACGTTAAGAGCTCATTGCTTTCAACATTCGTCAGCTTGCTGATTTTCCCTTTTTTTATTTCGATACTAATACGACGTGATATTTCGCGATCTTCTGCAAACCTGAACCCACGTGTTTGCACCACAAATGAATCCTTTTGGCGCTGATATTGACCTGTACCTACCGTGCGAGTCACAAAACTATAGTTAAGCAATTGTAATTCTTTTTGTAAATCATCCGCCAACAAGCTCTGCCCTTCATAAAGCTCTAATGGACGTGCAAATACACGCGCAGGTAATGCCCAACGTTTGCCTTCAAACTGCTTTTGTACCCGATCATCTAGCTTTAGCACATAGGCAGCACCGAAAAATGCGCCCAGTACAATACCCGCCAACATAGCGATCTTGGTCACGCGCCATACACCTTTTAAACTGAGTAAAAGACCAGAGAAAAATAGCGCTAAGAATGATTTTTTTGATGAACTGGGTGAGTACGCCTGAGTGGTTTGAGCTTCCATATCATCAACACTATCTACATTTAACGACTTTGTATTGGGCTGCTCTATTGATTTTTTTGTCGCGACCTCTGTCGTGTCTTCTATCGCGCCTTCCATCTCGCCTTCCATCTCGCCTTCCATCTCGCCTTCCACCAATGGCTCAGCCGATGTTTTATCATCCGTAATCACATCATCAATCATATCCTCTATTTTATTTATATTATCGGATGATGCATCATCTTGTGACGCGTTTTCTGGCGTGTCGTTATCCTGTGACAATGTAATTTCCGTTTATTAAACCCAATTTAAGTCTGTGATTTTACATCATTTCAATAAGCCTTGCGTATTAAAATGATGCAAAAGTGATGAATATTTTGTGCAGTTAATATGTCCTTTCTAAATAACTAAAGTTGCGATATTAAGCATACAGTAATCATCACTTCGCTATACTTTTAATAGAATAAGAATCCTTTTGAATATTAAACGTCAGATAAGTTCTATTCTCTTTAAAAATAGACAGTTAAAAATAGACAGTTAAGAAACGAAATTATAATGATAAAAAAAATAACACTATTAATTACATCACTGATTATTCTACTTATCGCCAGTGGTTGTTCACAGCATAGAAGACAGCCTGCACAAGTACAGTCACATCATCAGGCACAACCGAATTCTCAACAGCAACATTCGCGAAGTGATCAACAAAAAACTAGAAATCGACCTACGCCACGCCAGTCAACCTCGCAACGGCAAGTGAGACAACCTTCTCAAACACGTTCTCGTAGTAGTGTGCAAAAGAAACCAACATCAAATAATAAGGTAAGCCCTTTACCCCGCCATAGTACACCCCGTTCTTCACATGCTAGAAATCGCATTGTAAATATGGCAAAGAATACGATTGGTACGCGTTACAAATACGGTGGCAATAATCCGCGTTCGGGCTTTGATTGCAGTGGCTTAATGTCCTATGTTCATCAACAAGGTTTGGGACTTAATATACCAAGAACCGCTGCAGCACAACGCGATAAGAGTCGAACAATTAGTTACGCTCAGCTAAAACCGGGCGACTTATTATTTTTTAAAACCGGAAAACGAAGTAATCATGCGGGTATTTATATCGGTAATCGTCAATTTATTCACGCATCCACCGGAAAACGTCAAGTAATGGTTGCAAAAATGGATTCTAAATATTGGCATAGTCGCTTTGTTAAATTTGGTACGTTTTTTAAAAAATAATTTAACTTATAAGTCACTGTTTTTAAATATTTTTAGTGTAGGTATTGAAACCTTTAATAATTCCCTTATGATAGTAAGACCTCAGCATAAATATAATTGGAGTTAAAATGGGACTGTTTGATTTTGCTAAAGGCATCGGCAATAAAATATTTGGTAGTAAAGACGATGACAAGAAAGCGTCGGAAAAATTAACAAAACACATTGAAGAAGATAACCCCGGAATTTCTAATCTAGAAGTTACCGTAGAAGACGGCATTGCATCTATCAAAGGTGAAGCTGAATCCTCCACAGCATTTGAAAAGGCCATCCTCATGGCAGGCAACGCATTAGGTATTGCCGAGGTTAAAGCAGAAGAGTTTACCGCGCCAGAACAAACGGATGAAGTACAATTCTACGAAATCCAAAAAGGCGATAGCCTGTGGAAAATTGCTAAACAGTTTTACGGTAATGGTAATGACTACCCTAAAATATTTGAGGCAAACAAAGAAGTGATTAAAGATGCTGACCTGATATTTCCCGGTCAGAAAATTAGAATCCCAATGGACTAAACTTGGAGTTTATCTGAGAACTGTAGCCGACGTTTTGTATAGCTAATCAGTTCTTGGACTAGTTCCTTAACTTAGTCTTCAACCCCAACCAACTAACACACGAGGAAATTCAATATGGACATGGGTGATTTATTAAAAATGGGCGCGTCAGCGTTTATCAAAAGCAAAATGAGTGGAAGCGCAGGTAGTGGTCTTGACCTTGGCTCACTCACCTCTGCGCTTTCTGGTTTAACCGGTGGAAACAACGACAACGGTGGTTTCGACATCGGTTCTATCTTAGGAAAAATGCAAGGTGGTGGCATGGGTGACATGGCAAAATCTTGGTTAGGCGATGGCGATAATCAGCCAATGGAAGATAGCCACGTGACTGATATGTTTGGTGCAGACAAAATCTCTGAATTTGCATCTAAATTAGGCATGAGTGAATCTGAAGCTATCGGTGGTTTACGCGACGCAATGCCACAAATGGTGGATAACGCAAGTAGCGGTGGTTCTTTACTTGATTCTATCGGTGGAATTGGCGGTGCTATAAGCATGGCGGGTAAGTTATTTGGTCGTTAAGTTTAGGACTCAGGAGTAAATAATTTACGGAACTTAACTTGCTTTTTGCCCCAGCTTGAATGATATTAAATCGTTGCATAGCGCAACTATGCGCCTGCTGAAGCTTCTAAGTTTCGCTAAAGCTCAGCTAAGTATTGAGATCATCTAATCTGGACAAAATTTTGCGCCAAGTTCCGCATCTTATTTAATCCTGAATCCTTAACGTTCAAATTAAGCAATAAACTAAGCCACCTGAGTTTGAAACACAGGTGGCTTCTTTATGTCTGTCTGATTTGTTAGCATAGTATTTTTGCTTAGCCGAATACTTTATGGAACACTCCTATCTTTCCCTCGTCCCACCCTTATTAGCCATTTTTCTCGCTATCATCAGCAAAGATGTCGTTATTTCTTTGGCTACCGGCTTGTTTGCAGGCTATCTCATTCTCAACGGCTTTAATTTCCCCGACGCATTTACATCACTTTTTGATGGCATTATTGAATTATTTTCCGAAGGCTGGATAACTAAAACCCTGCTATTTTCCTTACTGGTTGGCTCAATTATTAGGCTTATTGTGGATAGTGGTGGTGTCGCAGGGTTCGTGGAATTTTTAACCGAAAAAAGTAACACGATTAAATCTAAACGTGGTGCTTTATTACTGGCTTATATCATTGGTGTGGTGATTTTTATCGAATCTTCAATCACTTCTTTGGTTGCAGGCACTGTCGCCAGACCGCTCACTGATAAATACGGTGTCTCTCGCCAAAAGCTTGCGTATGTGTGTGATTCAACCTCCGCACCTGTCTGTTCATTAATTGCAATGAATGGCTGGGGCGCATTATT
>CAZMWD010000085.1:0-8309 GCA_964569685.1 uncultured Cocleimonas sp.
CCTAAGCTCAAACCATCAAAAGAGAAAAAGAATAAACCGTGTAAAGAGACAAAGGAAAAACAACAAAACTAACATAAGTTAGTTTTAGCTTTGTTAAGGGTTGCTACTATCCAATGCGCACGACATTAATTTAAATTAAAAGTTCTTACTATTTTTATAAATACTGTCAAAGTCAAAATCACGTGCTTAGAACGTGGTTTTTATCTCACCCTAGAAGGGTGTAAAAACATTTATTTAATCTCAATATTAATGCCAAATAACTCCCTCTCCCTAGCAGGAGACGACTACATGGATGTAGGAGGTAGAGCAAAGCAGGAGCAATTACCGAGGGTTCGGGAGAGGGTGGAATACCGAAAATAAATTCATACATTTCAGCATTCTATCCCTCCCTAACCCTCCCCTTGCTAAGGAGGGTGTTGTAAAAGTATGTTTTGTAGGTTGGTGCTGAGGAACGAAGCCCAACATGACGTTGATCGTTGGGCTTCGCAAGCTCAGCACCAACCTACAATGGACCTTTTGCGACACCCTCTGCTAAGGGGAGGGAATACAACGTAGTAATAATAATCAGGCTAAAGCCTACGAACCTACCCACGCCCTCAGGACGTGGTTTTAATTTTAATAAAAAAATATATAACAAATTCACAAACAAGAGACCTACCGCATGTCTAAACTATTTACTATTCTCATTTCATTCATTCTTGGCGCCGTAGTAGCAGGCGCTATTGGAATGTATTCTTTACCCAGCCTCATGATCAAAGAAGTACAAAGCCCCTATGGTTTTGAAGAAACTATTGAGAAAGTCATCACAAATGCGAAAGACATGGGTTGGAAAGTACCCAAATCTTGGAAAATCAACTTCCAAAAGAATTTATTAAAAACGGTTAAGGTTGATGTGGGTCCTAATAAAGTGATTGGCATGTGTGATCCTCAAGCGGCAGCAGATATTCTCATCCACGATAAATTAAAACAACTGGCTGTGATGATGCCTTGTAGCATCGCATTCTATGAAAAAAGTGACGGCAAAACCTATATATCAATCATGAATATGGGCTTGCTTGGTACGGTATTTGGTGATGTTGTCAAAGGCATCACCACTAAGCTCGCGCCACAAATGGATAAAATGATTACGCTAGATCCTCCAAAGTAAGTTTTTCAATTTTTTTATCCGTCGGGTAACCCTTCTATCTATAGGGTAAAACCCTTCTATCGTGTGTTTTTACACTATAATTGATCTATGTTACTTTTTTAAAAATACTAACTAGAGTTGTCTCGTCTATCATGAAGTCCGTCACTCAAAATTTACCTAAATGCACTGAATGTTCCATTCGCTCATCCTCATTATTCGGTGAGCTTGAATCAAGTCAATTAGATAAAGCACGCGCCTTGCGCTCCTGTCAATACCATTATTCTGCAGGAGAATATCTCTATTATGAAGGTGATACCTCCCAAAAAGCCTATACACTCTATGACGGCTGGGTTATTTTATTTAAAAATTTAGAAAATGGTAATCGACAAATTATACGCTTTGCATTACCGGGTGATTTCCTTTGCTATAAAGTCGGGCGAAATAAAAAAATGGATCACTCGGCCATCGCTGTTTCAAATGTTACCCTTTGCACTTTCCCCATCGACCGCTTCCGTGACACCATTGCCGAGGTTCCCGAGATTGCTATTGCTATTAGTGCTGTTTCAGAATTAACAACCGAACGATGCCATCTATCACTGACGACTATTGCCAGTCATCCTGCGGAGTCTAAAGTCGCTTACTTGTTATTAAGTCTATACCTTAGAGAACGCTCAATTATGATCATCAAAGGAAACACCGCCAATTGTGTACCTTTTCCAATCACTCAAGAAGATATTGGTGATGCGCTCGGACTAACTGCCATACATGTAAACCGTGTTTTTCAAAGCCTTAGAAAACGGGACCTTATCGAGTGCAGAAATAAGTGTCTGTGGATTCCAAACGAAGAAGCGCTCGCGAATGTAGCTAAAATTGATCTGGACTACCTAAAAGATTTGATGGTAGCAAAATCTAAAATATCCCAGACATAACTCAGCATACTTAGGGACGTGCATGTAATAAAAATAATCGTTCTCACGACAACTCAGCAGAAGACTTAATAAATCAAGCTGCCCCATTTAAAAAATTCTAAACCCTAACCCTCAGATAGAAGAACCATAATTTACGCACCCTGTGTCGTAATAGTCACTCAGACAATTTTATTCAAGCTACGGTTAAAAAACTAATCTAGGTTAATAAAATACGCCAAATTCCCTTAAAATAATGAACATTGTTTAACATAGTTTAAATATTATTTTCTATTCATTTGCTACTCTAGTTCCTACTCCTTAGTGCTCTTCTCAATGCACAGGAGCATTAATTGAAATCCTCAACCCTACTGTTGTAGATTTACAAACTAATAAATATTTCCACCGCTAGGAGAGCATATGAACCTGTCAGGTATTGTCGTCGCCGTTGCGCCCGATAAATTCAACGAAGGCATTGTTGCTTTAAATGCCATCAATTCAATCGAAATACATCAAACTAATGCATCTTCTGGGCAAATTGTTGTTGTGCAAGAAGCTGAAAATGTCAGTAAAGAAATAGAGGCTCTAAAAAGAATCAAAGCACTACCTATGGTGACCTATGCCGAGATGGTTTTTCACTATGTTGCTGAAGATGTAACGTCTAATGTAATTCCACCCGATGATCTTGATTCCTCAAACCTTGATGAGACACTCAAAAAACTAAACAGTTAAAACATCAATACTAAAACCGCTAAGTCATCAAAAAATGACTTGAAATATGGAGATACTCGATGAACACATTTACAGACCAAAAAAGAAGAGAATTCTTAAAAACCGGTATTGCAGCAACGACCGCAGCCACCATTGGAATACCCGTAAGTGTTGCTGCTTTAACGGCAAAAGATGAAGCCGAAAAAGACTGGCAATGGGATAAATCAGTGTGTCGTTTCTGTGGCACAGGCTGTGGCATTATGGTGGCGACCAAAGACGACAAAATCGTTGCAACCAAAGGCGACCCTGATTCCCCCGTTAATCGCGGTTTAAACTGTATCAAAGGCTACTTCAACGGCAAAATAATGTACGGAAAAGATCGTTTGACTAAACCTTTAATGCGCATGAAGGATGGTAAATTTAGTAAGAAAGGTAAATTCAAAGAAGTGAGCTGGGATCAAGCCTTTGATGAAATGACCTCTCAGTTCAAAAAAACATATAAAGAAATGGGGCCTGCAGGTATTTCTATTATGGGTTCAGGTCAATACACCATTCCAGAAGGTTATGCTGCCCTAAAACTCATGAAAGCAGGATTTCGTAGCAATAATATAGACCCAAATGCACGTCATTGTATGGCATCTGCGGTGGTTGCTTTTATCCAAACCTTCGGCATTGATGAACCATCAGGTAATTACGAGGACATCGAATTAACCGATACCGTCGTCACATGGGGTGCCAATATGGCAGAGTGTCACCCCATTCTCTGGGCGCGCGTATCTGATCGTAAGATGGCAGATGTAGAGAATGTAAAACTGATTAACTTAACCACTAACGCAAACCAAACCTCCGATATTGCAGATACAGAAATTATTTTTAAACCGGGTACTGATTTGGCGATCTGGAATTACATTGCCCGCGAAGTGGTTAAGCGCGATGTGGTAGACCATGATTTTGTAAAAAAGCACTGCGTATTCGCCACAGGCCCATACGACATTGGTTACGGCATGCGTGGCACTGATAAATTTGCCTTTGATGCCGAGAAAGATACACAAGCTAAAGAGCTGGAAATTACACTGGATAAACACGAGGCAATTGCTCAACGCCGTAAAGCAGGCGAAAAAGTAAAACAAAAAAATCGTAAGAAAGCGATGAACCATTGGTTGATCGAGTTTGAAGACTTCAAGAAAGGCGTAGAACCTTATACCCTGGATTTTGTTGCCGAGTTAAGTAAAGGCGACATCAAAGAACCTTTGGAAGACTACAAGAAAAAGCTAGTGACACTTGCCGATGCCTACTGTGAGAAGAAACGTAAAGTCGTCAGTTTTTGGACGATGGGTATGAACCAGCATCATCGTGGCAGCTGGGTTAACGAGCAAGCTTACATGGTTCACTTATTATTAGGCAAACAAGCAAAACCGGGGGATGGTGCGTTCTCTCTAACAGGTCAACCTTCCGCCTGTGGTACAGCACGTGAAGTGGGCACCTTTGCGCATCGTCTTCCTGCAGATATGGTGGTAGCCAACCCTAAACACCGCGCCTTTAGTGAAAAACTTTGGAAAGTTCCCTCAGGAACCATTAACCCAAAGGTAGGCACACATCTCATGAAAATTTTACGGGGTCTTCAAGACGGTAATGTTAAATGGTCTTGGATACAGGTAAATAACCCTTTCCAAGCAACAGCCAATGCAAACCACTGGGTTAAAGCCGCACGAGAAATGGATAACTTCATCATTTGTTCTGATCCCTACCCTACCATTTCTGGCAAAGTTGCCGACTTGATTCTACCCACCGCAATGATTTACGAAAAATGGGGCTTATACGGTAATGCCGAACGCCGCACCCAAGGCTGGCGTCAACAAGTGAATCCACCAGGGGAGGCAATGGGTGACCTTTGGCAAACCATGGAGTTTGCTAAACGTTTTAAGTTAAGTGAAGTGTGGGGAGAGCAAAAAATACCGGGTCTTAAAACTGAAGGTTTTAAAGATGGCTTATTACCCGATGTGTTAGCCGATGCTAAAAAGATGGGCTATTCACCCGATGACACTCTCTATGATGTGCTTTTCGCCAATAAAGATAACAAAAAAGTTAAATGGCCAGAACCGAACAAAGCGGTATCAAAAGGTCATGGCAATCATATTGCAGAAAAAATGGGCGAAGGCTGGTTTCCTGAAAAAGCCTTATTTAATGAATACCGTCAATTTACCGTAGGGCATGCACACGATCTTGCTGATTTTGATACCTATATGGATGACAAGGTACGCGGTCTCAAATGGCCTGTTATTAACGGTAAAGAAACGCAATGGCGCTTTAACGAAAAATATGACAGTTATGTCAAGAAAGGGGAAGGTTTTAGTTTTTATGGTAAAGCATTAAAAGCAAGACCTACAGGTGATTTAGATGGCATCACTAACAAAGAAAAAGTTTCTCTCAAGGGTAAAGCCAAGATATTCTTCCGACCTTATTCAGCACCCGTTGAACAACCCGATAAGAATTATGATCTGTGGCTTTCGACAGGTCGTGTACTTGAACATTGGCATACAGGCACCATGACAAGACGCGTACCACAGTTACATCGTGCGGTACCTACTGCACAGCTTTTCATTCACCCAGAAGATGCTGAAAAACGTGGCTTAAAAAGAAATGATATTTGCTGGATAGAATCACGTCGAGGCAAAGTAAAAGCGGTAGTTGAAACTGAGGGACGTAATAGAATGCCACTGGGTTACACTTTTATTCCTTTCTTTGATGAATCTGTTTTTATTAACAAGGTCTGCCTTGACGCAACCTGCCCTATGTCTAAAGAAACGGACTTCAAAAAGGCTGCAGTTAAAGTATACAAGGTCGCTTAAACCTAGTCATAACTCTGTAATAAACCGATGGCAAAGCCAACTTCATCCCGTAGAGAGTTTCTAGTCAAGATGGCTAGAAATGCATCACTTGCTACCGTAGGTGGCTCTCTTTGGGCGTATTTATTACAACAGCAAGCACATGCTAATAACCTTATTATTCGCCCGCCGGGCGCTTTAGCAGAAAAGGAATTTAACGCGGCATGTATTAAATGTGGGCAATGTGTTCGTGCCTGTCCTTACGATACCTTAGAGCTAGCAACTAGCGGTAATAAAAGCGTCCCTATTGGTACGCCTTATTTTATACCACGAAAAATACCCTGTTATATGTGTAAAGATATTCCCTGTATGGTCGCCTGCCCCACGGGTGCGCTATCGCGTGATCTTAAAAAGATCGAAGATTCAAAAATGGGGCTTGCGGTTATTGATATGGAAAGTTGTATTTCCTATCTGGGTTTGCGTTGTGAAATTTGCCACCGTGTTTGCCCCGTGCAAAACAGTGCCATTACCATCGAGCATCATCCCAGAAAAAAGAGTAAACATGCCATGTTTATTCCCATCGTACACAGTAAAGATTGTACAGGTTGTGGGGTTTGTGTAGAAGCTTGCCCTACCGATGAACCTGCCATAAAAATTGTGCGCGCCGATATGGTGCAGGGGAAAGTGGGGGAACATTATCGACTCGGCTGGGAAAATGATGGAAAGATCACAAAAGATTTTAAAGCACACAAACGACAAAAAACGGATGAAGAAAAACCCGCAGGCGGTTTAGATTATTTTAATCAGGGAGATGTGAATGAATAAAAATACCATTCAGCCCTCTTCTGTAACATCTGTCAAACTCGGTCCTAATGGCAAACCCGTTAGACCTTTTGTTATGCCTTCTAGTGTTTGGGGAAAGCTCAAAGTGTGGCGTTTTATACTTTATAGGAGAACAGTGCAACTAGGCACATTGCTGTTGTTTTTTGGATCCGCACACTGGGGTTGGTCATTATTTGACGCACCTATTTTGCGTGGCAATCTAAGTTCATCTGAACTTTTAGGTTTTATTCCACTTGCGGATCCCTTTGCTACGCTACAAATATTTTTCACAGGGCACGTATTACATCAAAATGTGTTGATTGGCGCAGCGATTGTTACCCTAATTTATCTATTACTCGGTGCCCGCGTTTGGTGCTCATGGGTGTGCCCCATCAATATAGTAACTGACCTTGCTGGATGGATAAGAAAACGCCTACACATTAAAAACACCTTTCGGCTGAGGCGCACATTACGCTATGTTATTTTAGGCATGAGTTTACTCCTAAGCTTACTCATGGGTGTTGCTGCATTTGAATGGATCAGCCCTATCAGTATTTTTCACCGAGAATTACTTTTTGGTATTGGAGCGGGCTGGATAGCTATCCTTGCTATTTTTATTTTTGACCTTTTTGTATTAAAACACGGTTGGTGTGGTCATTTATGTCCGCTTGGGGCATTTTATTCGGTACTGGCTAAAGTCGCCACACCTTTACGCATCAGCTTTGACACTCCAACCTGCACCCACTGTGTTGAATGTGTGCAAGTTTGCCCAGAACCACAGGTTCTTAACTTTAAACTCGCGGGTGAAAAAGGCTTAATTAATTCCAGCGAATGCACTAACTGCGGTCGTTGTGTCACTGTTTGCCCAGAAAACACGCTTAAATTTCAACTTCGTTACAACATTGATAAGAACTTTATTGATCATAACTCTATCGTACAAAAAGTTAATCCCGGTCAACCTTCATTCATTAAAACAAAGTATTAATCGTCTCAAAAATATTGACAGTGTCGATATTGTAAAGCACAAGAAACCCGCACCCTTGACTCCACTCAGGGTACTAATCAGAAACAGCTCCCTGAGCGGAGTCTAAGGGTGCGGAGAATATGTAAATACATTTGGGACAACTAATAACATCAAACCACTACCAAGGAGAACCAACATGAAAATCAAACACATATTATCGGCAGGATTCTTTTCACTATGCGCTAGCTTTCTGATAGCAAGTAATTCCCTTTTTGCTGACCCAATCAATCCAGTCAATTTTGGAATTGGTGAAGATAATGTTTTCTCACACGCGACCCCAAACGCTTTTGCTTTCTCCGATATTAGAGCAGGTAAAAGCACCATGATACCTGTACCCTATTCCACGTTGCCTCCGATGGTGCCACACACAATAGAACGGTATTTACCTATTACGGCTGAAGTTAACGATTGTACTGACTGTCACGATAGGCAAAATAAAATCGGCAAGACTGAACAACGAACAGGAAAAAGAATACCTATGCCTCTAAGCCATTATGGTGGATTTAAAGGTAAAGGAGATAAAGAAGAGGTTTCCGGGTCACATTTTACCTGCACACTATGTCACGTGCCACAGTCAGGGGCAGAACCACTGGTTATAAATACCTTTGGCAAGTAATTTATAAAACACCTCTATGTATGCTTGATTAATGTCATAAATTGCATAAAAACTAACCTGTATTAAGACACAATTGATGCAACTTGATTATTATTAGCGTAGAGATGAGATCCTTTATCTTGTCCCTCCTAACTTGACCCCTCCTATTTTAGCAGGGGTCTTTTTTATCTGATAGTTTCTCATTAGACGCCAGTGGCATGGTGCAACAACCCTTTACAAGAAGCCCAACAACGAAGATGATGCCTTAGAGGCTTACCCCTCTTATTAGCTAACGCGGCTT
>CAZMWD010000086.1:0-8218 GCA_964569685.1 uncultured Cocleimonas sp.
AACTATTTAGTTAAATATATAACTAACTGTGTTATAGTTCAAGTATAATTTTTTTCGGATGTTCTAGGAGCCTGTCTGAGAACTAAAATTGTAACGAAAATCACAGAAATATTATAAGCTGGATTTATTGAAAGAGATGAATAGCACGGCTCTTTAACGATTTCAATAAGTTCAGATTATGATGTTTATGGGATTTGCAGTAAATTCTTAGTTCTCGGACAGGCTCCTAGTTGGAGGTTCTAAAATGAGTGACATTAACAAACTTAACGTTTATTACAACAGTGCATGTCCGGTGTGTGATGCCGGTATTAATTCGCAGAAGAATAAAAGCAGTGAATGTGCGATTCAGTGGAACGATGTGCATCAACAGAATGACTTGGCAGAAGAGGTGAGTGCAGCGCTAGAGACCGTTCGAGAGCGACTGCATGTGATTGATGAAAATAATAATTTACACGTGGGAATAGAGGCATTCATCGTAATATGGAATAATTCACCTAAAGAGAAATGGAAAGCGCGTGTTTTGTCATTGCCGTTAATAAGACCGATGGCGAATATCGCTTATAATGGTTTTGCACGTTTGTTGTACAAATGGAATCGACGACGCGGTAGCTGGTAAATAATGGATTTATTTGGATTTGATCAGAGCATTAATCTATTGCCTTATGATGGCATAGCGAATTATTTTGGTACCATTTTAGAGCCAAAAGTTAGCGACGATTACTTTAATTATTTATTCAAGCATATTGAATGGAAACATGACGAGGTCATTATTTACGGTAAACACATTACCACAAAACGTAAAATAGCGTGGTACGGGGATAAAAACTACCCTTATAGCTATTCAAATACGACTAAACAGGCATTGCCTTGGACGGCAACGTTATTGGAATTAAAAGCAATTGTCGAAGAAAAAGCACAGTTAAGGTTTAATTCATGCCTCATTAATTTGTATCACGATGGTGATGAAGGTGTCGCGTGGCACAGTGATGATGAATATTCTTTAGATAGTAATGCCTCAATTGCTTCATTAAGTTTTGGCGCACAGCGTAAGTTTTCGTTTAAACATAAAGCATCAAAAGAGACGGTTTCATTAGCGTTGGAAGCGGGCAGTTTGTTGATTATGAAAGGAGTAACGCAAACGTATTGGATGCATTCTTTACCGAAAACAACAACAGTGTCTGAGCCTCGTATTAATTTGACGTTTCGGGTGATGAAGCAGTCATAGTGCTCATTTCATCTGTGTAATATGTGTTATTTTTGGTTAATAGAAACCACACCCATACCCGCTTTATCGGTCGCAACATACGCCGTTTTTTGATTGTAATTAATGATAATATTTTCGCTTGAACCCGCCAATTTAATTTTCTGAATGTGTTTGGGCTGTCTGGGGTTTGAGACATCAACGAGATGTAAGCCATGATATAAATCGGCAATATAAGCGGTGTTGTTATCTGCGGATAAAGTGACGCCAAATGCATTTTTAGAAGCAAAATTTCCTAATAATATTGGCTTGTTGAGTTTGCGAATATCATAAATATTCAAACCGCCCGTATTTTCTGCCACATAAAGTAATTGATCATCTGTTGAAAGCGCAACCCCTTGAGAATGCGCAACTGTGGGTATTCTTGAAATAATACGTGGTTTAGAAGGAGTTGTTATATCCACAATGATGACGCCACCTGCTTGATCGGCAACAAACAAGTGTTGTCCGCTATGATCTAATTGCACGGTGGCGGTGCCAGCCTTAGAGCCTATAGATGCAATTTTTGTGGGTTGATTAGGTCGGCTTACCTTAACAATAATTACACCGCTATTATTATCCGCAAGGAAAATAGTTTGTTCATCTTTTGAAAGCGCAACATCGAACGTATACGAAGGTGTATTGAAGCGACTGACTAATTTAATTTTCTTTGGGTTTGATATATTTAGAATATCCAAGCCTGCCGCTCCATTAGCAACAAATGCCAATGTTTCAGCTTTATTGAGCACTAAGGCTTCTGCATTTCTAGAGTATGTTGCGTTAGCTATTAGTTTTGGTTTATGCGGTTGGCTTATATCTACATATTGAATGCCACCGTCATAAGCGGCAAGTAGGGCGTGGCGTTTATCATTTAATAAATGAATATCATGTACCGCGCCAGTGGTTTTAAATTGAGTAATATTGCGCCCGCTTTTTGCTTGAGCTGTCGTGATTGATAGCGTTGCTAAAACGATTGTAAATACGCTTATAAAAAGCAGTCGCATGAAGTGATTTTGTCTCATGCTTATTCTGACAGCGTATTATTATTAAAATTCAATAAGTTAAATACAGTTTTTTACACTTCGCAGAATATTTTTACACGTTGTGGTGTTTCGCCGTGTGCATAGTCTTTTTTATATTGTGTGTGCCACTGAGTTATGCAGAGGTCTCGCTACAATTATTGCTAGTTAGTTTCCCGCTTTTTTCATAAGCGATACGTTGCATTATGTTATCCGTTTATCTTAAAAAACGGTATCCCATAACTTGCTAAGTTATACTTTCATATCATTAAATTCAGGGGGATTTAGATATGACTAAGAGAGTTTGGTTGCCAATCATATTCATTATTGGGCTAGCAGTTATTGGGGCTTTTTATTATCAAGGTCTAATACGTGCTATTTTTCTACCACCTAAACCTAGCGACACAGCCATCCAAATAGAACAGTCTTTTGGACAAAAGCAATTAGTAGCTTTAGGTTACATAAATGTTGCCACTATTGGTCAATTTAAACAGGTTTTAGGCTTTAACGATAGTCAACAGACTCCTGAGTTTTTAAAAATATTAAATGAAACAGGTATTGACCCTTTTGCAGAATTAAATGAAGTAGTGCTGGCAGCTTATAGTGATGATAAAAAAGTCATTATGAATGCTGTATTGCTGGGTCAGTTCTCTGTCAATAAAGTGATTAATATATTTAAGAAAAAATATGATGCCGTTGTTGATCCAAAGAACCCCAATAAATTAAGCTTTTCAAAATGGAATAAGAAAGATTGTAATGTTAGTCAAACCTATGGTGTTTTAGTAACAAAGAATAAAATTTTAGTTACCGAACAACATAAGCTTAAAGCTTTAAAGGAAATTATTAATAATAAACACGTCAATAGTGCTTCATTAAACGATTGGACTCAATATCGTAAAGGAAAAATTGCCAGCTTTTCTGTATTAAATATCCAAGGCTTAAGTGATGGCTTATCGGGTGGCATGGCAGGTATGTTGACAAATAAAATACAAAAAGAACACCAGCCAATGGAGCAACTTTATTTTGGCTTAGCGACCAATAAACTGTCTGGTGAACTAGACTTGACCCTACAGAGTCACGATAAGGAATGGCTCAACGCAATTCATAATAAGCTTCAGGTGGGGTTAGAGGAGTTTAAAAATGATCAAAAATATTCTCAGTTCAAACACATACTAAAACGTATCAATACGCATAAAAATGCACAACACACAGGGCTTACTGCACAGGTTGATCCTAAATTAAAGAAGCAACTTTCAAGCCTATTCGATCAATTTGTTAATCAGTTGTTTTCTTTTAATCCAACGGGCAATAAGGTCGCTCAGGAAAGGATTGAGAAAAACCCCGCTGTGTTCTTCAATAATATCAATGTACAAGCATTGAAACCGTTTAATGAAAGCTACAATAGCTTTTTTAAACCTGATTGGCAGTCAGGACCTTTTGGTTTGCAAGTAAAATCATTTGTTTTAGATGATAAGGGTGATGTTGAAATCAACATTGCGGGAATTGCTCAAAACATACCTAATGCGCGCGATGAACAAGTTAAACTTAACGTTACGGCGTTAATCACTCATGACGGTAAGAGGCATCAAGTCGCTAATAAGTGTTTGGCAAAGCGCTTAATAGAAGAGAAACCATTTCGTTTTGTATTTGCCAATAAGTCTGCGTATATAAAGGGAAAGAAAGTCGATTACAGTGAAGCTACGCTTAACAAAAAAATAAGTTTAGCTGGAATGCCTATTAATCAATTAAAAGAAATTAAAGGAGTCGTTACCTTAGATTTACCTGTTAGAACCAAAACAATTGACATCAATGCAAGCGACAAGGCACAACTTATCGAAGTGTCTGGCACTAAAGTTTTGGTGAAGACAGTAGGAGATAGTACCGTTAGTTATCAAGTCAATGGTGGTAAAAGCTTATTAGCGGTTCAGGCATTCAATCGCTCGAATCAACCTTTAAGTAATTCAGGTGAAATGAGTTCAAGTAATTGGTTAGGTGAAGGAAAGTCTGTTTCAATAGATTATGCAGGCACAGTCGCACGTATTCGATTAGTGTTTGGTGAAAAATATGAACATTTACAGTATCCATTTTCATTAGCGGTTACTAGCCCTTGGGAAAATCAAAAAGGTCAACGGAGCTATCCAGCTACAACTATCAATTTGTATAACTCCAAGCATTGGTCAAAAGCGTCAAAGGGCAATAGAAAGGACTTTCAAGTTAACAATTGGTTTGGAAAGTCACAAGCAATCTGGCGTAAAGGAGTGTTTAATTTAAGCTTGCACGATTATAAAGTAAGTCGTTTTTCTGGTGTGTCGGGTAATTTAGTTTTCCAATCAGATATTGTTCCCGCTTTGATAAAAAATCTATCATCTTTGCGCATCGACTTACCACAACAAGATAAGACGCTAAAATATCATTACTTATGGCTAGAACAAGATGGTTTTACTATGAATGGAAAGTTTGTTCCCAATAAGGATAAGCCTTTTTTGCAAAAAGCATTACAATTTAGTCTGCGGGAAATAAAAGATTTACCAAAACCTCTAAAAGGAGTGATTACTGCTAACCTACCATTAACATTATCAACCTCAACGCATAAGAATATTGCGATTGGCTCTAGCTGGTCAGCACAAGAGACAAAGGTTAAAATTGTGAAAGTTGAGAGAGAAACCATTAACTTTATTGTGACTCAAGGGCGAGATAAATTGGTAATGCTTGAGTTGTTTGATAAAGATAATACATTGATTTCTAAAACCAGTATCAGTAACACTAATATGTCGGGTAAAGAGTTTATTCAAGTAGATTATAGTGGCACACCCGCATATGGAGTGATGACGCTCTCGGATAAAGTCAAATCATTTGAAGAAGATTTTAAATTGACGCTAGTGGAATAAGAGTTCATTGCTGTTATTTTGTAGCATCATCTATTCGCTTGTTTCGAAGGTGATGCTGTCAAGATATAACCGTATATCTGACCTGTCAAAGAGTAGGTACTAGCTAGCCTGTATTTTACGGTTAAGCTTCGCAGAATATTTTTACACGTTGTGGTGTTTCGCCGTGTGCATAGTCTTTTTTATTTTTTACATCGGCAATACAATGCGGATCTAATGTTTTATCAAATGAAATAGACATTGCTGTTTCATAATAAATAATAGCGGAAGCAGATGGATCGGTATGATCAATTAATAAGGTGCTTTTACCTTTGATTTCGGTCGGTGTTTCAAGCGGAAGCGTAAAACTGAGTTTTAAACGCGTATCTTCATTCTTTCCGATTTTTTCAAGCGTATATTTTTCAACTGTCGTCGTTTTAAGGGGCTTTCCATCTAAGGTGAGTGTCGTTATATAACCCAGTTTTCCTAAATCTTTAATTAAACCCTTGCCGAATGCTTTTAAATCATCATTATCTTTTAACATCATATCGGTGACGGTTGGGTCGTAAATCCATGAAATATCAAGCGCATTTAGTTTGTCATCTTTATTGGTTTTTAATACCGTAGTGGCTTCTGCTTCATAATGAAAGTGTGCAAAAGAGACTTGTATTGGAATCAATAAAAAGAAGCTAACCAAGAGAGTAGAGAGTATTTTTTTCATAAATTAAAAACCTAATAAAGTAATGTTAAAGTTTGACGATTAATAATGTTAAAACGAAGATTGCGCTAGTGGCAATCCATGAGCTTGCTATGCGTAAAATCATGCCATTAAAAAAACGGCGTAAACCAACACTTAAAAGCCCTAACAGCAAGATTAAGGACATAATACTGCTTGCCGAACCCATCAACCAGCTATTTATACTAACGCTTCGCATACCAGGAATAACAATGGGCTGTGTATCTAAACCTAATATGATGCCACTTAATAAAACGGCTGGAATTAAAATTAAACTGGTTTTTTTTGGACCCAGTTTGGGGCGTAATAATGTTAAAAGTCCGACACTTAGAGCAATTACTAATAAGATAAGTTCATTATTCCAATGAATATTTTGGGTTTGATTTAAGATAAAACCGATCATAAGGCTAAGCAATAATAGAGCGACATATTTTAAAAACGGAGGGCTCGTTTTGACTTGCTGACCCAGTAATAAACCCAGCCCTAATAATAAGATGAGATGGGAAGGTGTTTGTAAGGGATGCAGTAACCCATCTTGAAACCAGCTAGGTGAAAAATCAAACATTTAAAGCAACCATTTAAAACAACCAAAGTTATTGAAATATCATAGACAAATTTAATCATTTGTATATGATCAAGGATAAAATTTTATCGCATGATATTAGTCCTTGCGGTTATACACAACAGAAGATATTTGAAAAATGAATTATTTAAACATAGTTAAGCTAATAAGCCTTAGTCTCCTATTACTACCATTATCAATGGTTTACGCACATGCAGATGCGAGCAATTTAAGCGGTGGCTTTTTAAGTGGTTTTTTACACCCAATTAATGGTTTGGATCATGTCGTTGCAATGGTTGCCGTGGGGCTTTGGGGGGCAATTTTAGGTAAACCCGCGCTTTGGGTATTACCGTTAGTGTTTCCTTTGGTGATGGCATTGGGTGGTGCCCTCGGCGTTGCAGGGGTGGATATTCCTGGTATAGAAACGGGCATTGCGGTTTCGGGTATTGTGTTAGGTTTAGCGGTTGCGTTTGCTATTAAACCACCGATTTGGTTAGCTGCGATTATCGTTGCTGCGTTTGCTATTTTTCATGGTCATGCACATGGCGCAGAGCTACCTAATGCTGCCAATCCATTGGTCTATAGTATTGGTTTTGTTATCAGTACGGGTTTGTTGCACTTGGCGGGTATTGCCTTTGGTGAGTTGAGTCGTTGGTCGTGGGGTAAAATGCTGGTTCGGGCAGGGGGTGTTGTTATTGCTTTAATTGGGCTGGCTTTTTTACTGGGCTATTTGTAACATATTTTACTTTTTTTACTTTTCTATAACATCAATATCCATTGAAAATTGTTGCCGTAAAAATGACTCCTGTTAAAAAAAACGCAGTTCAGTTATCAATGGTACGTTTGGATGAAATTAATTCATTAGCCAGCGGTAACAAATTTTATAAACTCCAACCTAATTTTAAGCATGCAGAACAAACTGATATTGATTTATTGATCAGTTTTGGCGGGGCATTCTCAAATCATATTCATGCCTTGGCATTATATGGTCAACAAGCAGGTTTTAAAACGCTGGGTATTATTCGCGGAGAGCCTGAAAACGCAGGTGTTTACAGCCAAAACCCGACCTTATTAGATGCCCAACAAGCGGGCATGGAACTAACCTTTGTTACGCGTAAAGAATACCGTCTTCGCCATAACAACGATTACCTTGAGCAGTTACAACAATGTTACCCAAAGGCCTTAATTATTCCCGAAGGGGGGAGCAATCAACGTGCAGTGACAGGTTGCGGGGAGATTAGTCGGCAAATTAATCAAATAGCATCGCCCGATATTATTGCTGTCGCCTGTGGCACAGGTGCGACCATGGCCGGCATAGCCTGTAGTTTGAATGATGAGCAACAAGCGATTGGCTATTCGGTTTTGCGTGATGAAAGTATGCAACAGCGTATTGCCAAATTTATTAATAACGAGAGGGGTGACGATAGCCCTAATTGGAAATTAGAACCAGCGGATTTTGGTGGTTATGCCAAATTGGATCAATCACTATTAGCTTTTATTTTTGATTGGCTAGAGCAAACAGGTATTTTATTAGACCCAATCTACACCAGTAAAATGTGTATGCGTTTGATAGCGCAAATCGAAGCAGGGGCGTTTGCACCTGAAACATCAATTTGTATGGTGCATAGTGGTGGTTTACAAGGCTGGCGAGGTATGCAAAAGAAGGTGATTCAGCTTGTTGGGAAGGCGCAATGGAATAAAATTGAAGACTATTGTCACAAAAATTAACTTAATTGATAAATGAATGAGGGTGATGTTGAATATCACTAACACACGCTAAGTTCTAGTATTGCCTTG
>CAZMWD010000087.1:0-4777 GCA_964569685.1 uncultured Cocleimonas sp.
AATTTAATGTGATAGCCTAAATGACGGTTGCTCACAACCCATAACTCTCCATTAGGATTTAAATATTCTCGGCTTTGTTTAAACATTTGCCATGCTATTTGATCACCGATGCTGTGGGCTTGATGAAACGGTGGGTTGCACAAGATTAAATCTGCTTTTTCTCCTGTGAATTGTTCAAAGCTATTGCTTACATAAAAGTCACTTTGAATATCACCCTTATTGTTAGCGTCATTCATTTTTGCAGATTCTATCGCCATATACGATTCATCCACAAAGCTAATCTGTGCTTTTGTTTGTAATCGTTTTACCATAATTCCCAGTACGCCATTACCACAACCCAAATCAATAATATGATCTGCGGGTGGACACTGTTTTAGCTGTTCAATCATAAAACGTGCGCCAATATCTAAGTGGTCTTTGGAAAATACATTGGCGTGATTACTGAGTGTTAGTTTTAAGTCTTCATCACTGAATTGTTTAGGGTAGGGCGACGCTACTACATTGCTGATTTTAACATTGCTTTGATCATTCTTTGCAAAGATTAATCGTGCTTTTTTAGTGGCAAGTGAGGTCGTTGTCGTGCCAATAATTTTTTCAAAACATTTTAAGGTCGACGTATGAATATGCTTCACCATTCCTGCTGCAACGATTATTGTGTTTCGATTGACAAAGGGTTTAAGAAGACACAGTTGGTGTTCTAACAAAGCGATGGTTTTTGGAATTTTAATTAATACCAGATCATAATGCGTATTGAAGGGTTCGGTGCTGGGGATAGCAGTAAAGGTATTATTATTGCAATCATTTAACAATAGGTTATGTTGAGCCGCCAGATGCGACACATAAGAATCAGTGCCATTGTGCAGGGTGTTTTTATGCAACGAAACAGTCAGCGCGCCAAAGGCATCATTTAAAATAAGAATGGGTTTTTGTAGATGTTGTAAATGCGGTTCGCAATGTTCATCAACATATTGCAGGATTAATTCATCCGCAGCATCCCACGCCCTTAAATTATCTGTTTTATTTTTAGATGGGAGTGGCAGTCGTTGTAAGCGAAAATCACCAAAGGCTGTTTTGATAGTGTGCATTTATTACATCGACTCGTATTTTATTGAACAGAAGTAAAAACCCACGTTCTAAGAGCGTGGTTTTGATCTACCCTAGAAGGGTGTAAGTTTTAGCTCCCCTCTTTAGCAAAGAGGGGTTGGGGGAGATTTAAAATATCGTTACTTCCAACAATCTTAAATCCCCCTCAATCCCCCTTCACAAAGGGGGAGAAAAACGGCATAGATCCAATTAAAGATATAAGTCGTCAGGCTAGAGCCCACGAACCTACCCACGATCCAAGGACGTGGTTATTTGTTTACCAGCCCACTATAGTTCCCGTACCACGCGAAACCCAAGATTAGTATCCATTTCATCAAACAAGCGTTTTTTTCGTGATGCACTGCGTGCATGAACTGCAGCATCGAACCACGAACCGCCCTTTGTCACTAACCAAGGGCTGTAGCTTGTATTATCCGTACCATCACGAGGTGCATTTAAGTGTGAATCTTGCCAAGGCGTGCTGGTAAATTCCCACACATTGCCGTGTACTTCGTGTAATCCCCATAAGTTAGCGGGTTTTGTGCCGACTTCCAGTGCCTTTGCCATTGGCATACAACGGGGTAAATACCAGCGTTTTTTTTGTTTTGCTTCGTTATAGGGAAACAACGAATCAAAATGGACTTCTTTACAGGTAACATCATCCCCGAAATGAAACGCAGATGTACTCCCGGCACGTGCTGAATATTCCCATTCTGCTTCCGTGGGTAAGCGATAACGTTCGCCTGTTTGTTCGCTCAACCAGTCTAAATACAACTCGCAATCCAATAAACGAATATTTATCACCGGTTCTTTGCCTTCCGCCCAAATTAATTCAGGTCGAAGATGCCACTCTGTGTCTTGACGAAAGCGATTAAAATCATCTGCTGTTATCGTAAAGCGTCCAATAGCGAAAGGTGTTAGTAGTTGCGAGTAATGTTGCGGGTACTCTTCTTTTAAATGACCAAATTCGTGGTGGGTTGAGCCCATTTCGTACTGACCTGCAGGGATTACTGCTAATTCTGGTCCTTTATCTCCCTTTTTATGACCCGTTTTTAAATTATCTGAGAAGTAGTGTGAAACCCCGAGTGCTTTTGCAGTCTTTTGTTGCAAAGATAATATTTCATCATTATTAAAATCGGGGAGAAAGGGAGGTTGAGCCTGTATTGAGTTTTGATCAGTGGGTGCATTCTGTGAATGAGGCATGGCTATATTGCATGAATATTAATGAGTCATAATATTATGCAATAAATCACCCTTTAAAAACAAGAAACTTAATCTATTTTATGATTGCGCTACGACAAGCTAGCAAGATACAATCACCTCTGTTTGTGTCTATATTTGTGTTTGTAAAAATAATCACAAGGGTAGATGTATACATTCTTATTAAAGTGGAGTTAAACCTATGCCTTGGAATGAACCAGGTGGTAGTAAAGACAAAGATCCTTGGAGCAAAAATAGCTCAGGTGATAAATCTTCAAATTCAAACAGTAATTCAAACAACACTAATAATATCGAAGATATTACAAAGAAAATGAATGAAAAGCTGAGCGGAATTTTTGGCAATAAAAAGTCAGGCGGTTCTGGTAAATCCAGTGAAGGCCCCAGTGGTACGGTATTGTTGTTAATCGGTTTAGGTGCGCTTGCTGTTTGGATGGCATCGGGCTTTTATACCGTTGATTCTGCTCAACGTGGTGTCGTGTTTAAGTTTGGTGCTTATAGTGATACTACAAAACCAGGGCTACATTGGCACTGGCCCTACCCAATAGAAACCGTAGAACTGGTTGATATTGATCGCAACCGTACGGCAGAAGAACGTACCCATATGCTGACCAAAGATGAGAATATTGTTGATTTAGGTGTGACTGCTCAATATAAAATCAAGAACCCTGAAGATTATTTATTCAATCTTTATTTGGCAGACTATGAGCAAAACCAAACGATTGGAACATTGTTTCAGGTGATGCGTAGTGCCATCAGGCAAATTGCGGGGCGTAATACCATGGATTCTATTTTAAAAGAAAATCGTGGCTCACTCGCTCCGGACATCAAACAAGTGATGCAAACCATATTGGATGATTATAAATCAGGTATTGAAGTGGTTAAGGTCAATGTGACCTATGCAGAAGCACCGCAACCGGTTAAAGATGCGTTTGATGATGCTAACCGTGCGCGAGAAGATAAAGATCGCTATAAAAATCAGGCAGAAACCTATTCTAAAAGAGTCGTGCCTGTTGCCGAAGGTAATGCCTCGCGTTTGCACGAAAGTTCAGTGGCTTACAAGAGTAAGGCTATTTCTGAGGCAGAAGGTAATTCGTCACGTTTTAGTCAGTTAGTGGCTGAATATAGAAAAGCACCCGAGGTGACGCGTAAACGTCTTTATCTTGAAACGATTGAAGGTGTTTACGAAAACAGTAAGAAAATCATGGTTGATACGAAATCAGGTAATAACTTACTGTACTTGCCGTTAAATCAGTTACAAGATAACAAAGCGTCTACCAACCAAGGTGCTGACCCAGCCATATCAGCTGCCGCTGAACAAATGTTGAGAAATCAAAATAATCAGAGAAGTTCATCATCATCAAGAACAAGAACCAGTACCAGAGAAGGGAGATAACGATGAAAAATATAATTATTTTAGTCTTAGCCGCAATCGCGTTTGTGCTATTTACGGCGACTTACACAGTCGATGAGCGAGAAACTGCTATTAAGTTTCGATTTAAGGAAATTGTAAAAACAGATATTCAGCCTGGTTTGCATTTTAAAATGCCGTTTGTGAACACCATCGAAAAGTTTTCAAAACTAATCTTAACGCTGGATGCACAGCCCGACCGTTTTCTAACCAACGAGAAAAAATACGTTAAAGTTGATTTTTTTGTCAAGTGGAGAATCAAGGATACGAGTCAATTTTATCGTGCCACACGTGGTGATTTTAATCGTGCATCCAACCGTCTGGAAAGTATTATGAAAGATGGTTTACGGAATGAATTTAGTACGCGAACAGTACAAGAAGCCATTACGGGTGAACGCGGTGAAATCATGACTGCGCTACGCAGTAAATCCTCAAATGCGGCGGGGCAACTCGGCATAGAAATTGTGGACGTGCGTGTAAGTCAAATAGATTTCCCCGAATCGGTGAGTGAATCGGTCTATGAGAGAATGCGCTCAGAACGTCAACGTGTCGCACAGGATTTTCGATCCAGAGGAAAGGCAGAAGGTGAAAAAATTAAAGCAGTTGCAGATCGTCAAGCGATAATTATTGAAGCGAATGCCTACCGAGAGGCTGAAAAAGTACGCGGTCAAGGTGATGCAAAATCGGCAGAAATTTATGCTGCTGCGTATCAACAAGATGCAGAATTTTATTCTTTTTACCGTAGTTTAGAAGCGTACAGGAAATCCCTCGGTAAACCAGGTGATATCATGGTAGTCGAGCCAGACTCTGATTTTTTCAAGTATTTTAAGGGTTATACTAGCAGCTCTAAAAGTACTCACTTACTTCCTGAATAACCGTTAACAAAATCGATATAAACCCATGAACTGGCATGACTTACTTAACGCTGTCGCGTTATTATTAATCCTTGAAGGATTAATGCCTTTTCTAAAGCCCAGTAGCATCAAGAACATGTATAAAGCGATGCAAGAGATGCCCGAAAGCTCATTAAGGATGTTTGGCTTTGGGAGTATTGTGGCGGGTTTA
>CAZMWD010000087.1:4877-8209 GCA_964569685.1 uncultured Cocleimonas sp.
GATGAAGCGCAAAAGCTTGAGGCTTTGCGTCGCCATCTAATTGATCTCTATGCAACCTGGGGCTACCGTTTGGTAATGCCACCTTTGGTTGAATATATGGAATCATTACGTGCCGGAATGGGCACACAATTAGATTTACAAACGTTTAAAATTACCGATCAATTAAATGGTCGGTTGATGGGTGTGCGTGCGGATATTACACCGCAGGTAGCACGTATTGATGCACATCATTTATCGAAAGATGAGGCAAAAGATGCGATAAATCGTCTTTGTTATATCGGTACAGTGTTGCGCACGCGCAGCGTACAGCAGGGTGGTTCTCGTTCGCCGGTTCAAGTTGGCGCAGAGTTATTTGGTCATGCAGGTTTTGAAAGTGATATTGAAATCATTTCATTAATGCTCGAAACATTTCATAGTCTAGAAATAAATAACGTGGTGTTAGACCTTGGGCATGTGGGTGTTGCCAGAGGTTTAGCCGAGCATGTGGGTTTAGATCAGCAACAGCAGGATGATTATTTTGATATGTTATCAAGAAAATCCATTCCAGAAATTGACACATGGTTAACTCAACAAGGTTTTTCCCAAGCGGATAACGCTATGTTGCAGGCATTACCCTTGTTAAGTGGTTCTGTTGATATTATTGATAAAGCCAAAAACAAATTGCGCAATGCGGGGCAATCCGTGCTTGATGCCTTAGAGCATATGCAAGATGTGGCTGATTTAACCCACAGTAGCTTCCCGAATATTCAACTGCATATCGATTTAGCAGAAATGCGCGGTTATTCTTATCATACCGGCATTATGTATACGCTTTATCTACCCGGTCGTGGACGATCAATTGCATCAGGCGGTCGTTATGATGGGATTGGCGAAGCGTTCGGCAACCCTAGGCCTGCGATTGGTTTTAGCACCGATTTGCGCACACTGGTTAATTTATCATTAGAAACGGTCACATTGGTTAATAGCTTGGGTGTCAACGGAATTTTAGCGCCTAACAGTACCGATCAAGTGTTGAATCGCATGATAAAAAATTTACGTGCGCAGGGCGAGCAGGTTATTCGCCAATTAGATAAGGAAACAGATTTCACGCCTGAACAATTACAGCAACACGGTTGTAATAGAATCATAATGAAGCAAGACGATGATTGGGTTGTTGAAATACTAAAATAGATCAATTGAATCAAAGGAAATTGAGAAGATGGGAAAGAATGTTGTAGTGCTGGGAACCCAATGGGGTGATGAAGGTAAAGGTAAAGTCGTTGACCTTTTAACTGAAGATGCCTCAGCCGTTGTACGTTTTCAAGGCGGTCACAATGCCGGTCATACCTTGGTGATTGATGGTAAAAAAACCGTACTCCACTTGATTCCATCCGGCGTGTTACGCGACGGCGTTGAATGTATTATTGGTAATGGTGTGGTACTTGCGCCGGATGCATTACTAGAAGAATTAGATATGCTAGAAAAAGAAGGCGTACCGGCGAGCGAACGTTTAAAGCTATCAGAAGCCTGTCAGTTGATTCTTCCTTATCATGTCGCGTTAGATGCCGCTCGCGAAGTTGCACGTGGCAATAAAGCGATTGGCACAACCGGTCGCGGTATCGGCCCTGCGTACGAGGATAAAATATCTCGTCGTGGTTTG
Organism: uncultured Cocleimonas sp.; assembly: GCA_964569685.1. GTDB lineage: Bacteria > Pseudomonadota > Gammaproteobacteria > Thiotrichales > Thiotrichaceae > Cocleimonas. The sequence continues at coordinate 6,517 of CAZMWD010000087.1, forward strand.
CGCCTTGGCGATATGTTGAATACCGAACGCTTCACCGAAAAACTAAAAGAAGTGATGGAATATCACAACTTTATGCTTAAAAACTATTTTAAAGCAGAAGAAGTGAGCTACCAAAAAGTATTAGAAGAAAGCTTAGTGATGGCAGAAAAACTGCGCCCAATGGTGATAGACGTTCCTAATACCTTGCACAAACTGCGTAAAGCCGGCAAGAACATCATGTTTGAAGGTGCGCAGGGAACCTTGCTTGATATTGATCATGGTACTTATCCGTATGTGACCTCATCCAGCACAACGGCGGGTGGCGCGTGTACCGGTTCTGGCGTAGGTCCTAATAATTTAGATTATATTTTAGGTATAACTAAAGCGTACACCACACGCGTGGGTTCAGGGCCTTTCCCAACAGAGTTATTTGATGATGTTGGCGCGCATATTGCCGAAGTAGGGCATGAACAAGGCGCAACTACCGGGCGTGATAGACGTTGTGGCTGGTTAGATGCGGTGGCACTGCGCCGTTCGATGCAAATTAATAGCATTACTGGAATTTGTGTGACTAAGCTTGATGTTTTAGATCAAGTTGAAACCATTAAAATATGTGTGGCTTACGAGCTAGACGGTGTGACAATGGAAGTCCCCCCGATTAATACCACTGATTTTGCACGTTGTACGCCCGTTTATGAAGAACACGAAGGCTGGATGAGCAAGACTTACGGCATTACTGAATACGATGATCTGCCTGAAAAAGCGAAAGCTTATTTGAAGCGTATGGAAGAGTTGTTGGAGACTCCGGCGGATATTATTTCGACAGGCCCCGACCGTGATCATACGATGGTATTACGCAACCCATACTCAATTTAACTATCCAGAGCATTTATCTTTTCCTTCAACTCTGCGTTACTTATGTACTCGAATGGTCACATACCTGTTGTATGCTCACATTCTCGACATTTGCTCCTGCAATGCTCTACTACGGTACACCCGTGTACCTATCCGTGCGCAAGTGCCTTGACTTGAAGAAAAATATTAAACGCTCTGAACAGTTAAATACGCAATATTAATAAGATTATGCGCTTAGATAAATTCATTTCAAATTCAACTGCATTCACACGCTCGCAAGCTAAATCTGTCATTCGTAGTGGCAAAATAAAAATAAATGGCGAAGTTGCAAAAAATGCGGGGCAACAGGTCAATGATGATTCCCTTGTTGAATATATGGGCGTAGCTATTAGTAAAGCGCAACCACGCTATATTATGTTTAACAAGCCAGTAGGCATAGTGTGCGCCAATAAAGACAAAGATCACCCCACTGTTTTTGATTCTCTGATGCTGCCAAGAGCCGACACTTTACATATCGCAGGACGTTTGGATATTGATACTACAGGCTTAGTCTTGATCACAGATGATGGACAATGGCTTCATCGGGTTACTTCACCTAAACACGAGCATAAAAAAACCTATTGTGTGGATTTAGATTCTGCGATCACTGAAAAACAAATTAGAATTTTAAACGAAGGTGTGCAACTTAAAAAAGAAAAAAAGCGATCATTGCCAGCTGAAATTGAAGTGGTAAATGATCAACACATTCGTCTGACACTTTCAGAAGGAAAGTACCATCAAGTCAAACGTATGATGGCAGCAGTCGGCAATCATGTGGTGACATTACATCGTGAGAAAATAGGGCAGATTAGCCTTGATG
>CAZMWD010000088.1:0-1790 GCA_964569685.1 uncultured Cocleimonas sp.
CCCAAGAAAACACCCTACAACAAGCCTCACCACATTCCATGTCTCAAGTAGCTTCTGCATCCTCTACGACATTTTCAACTATTAAAAATAAAGTGAGCAACTTTTTTCAAGCATTAATGACAGGTGATGCAAGCACAATGAAATATGCAAGCTTTGCGTCTCTATCAGTTCTTGTTGCGCTTTTAGTGGCATTCATTGCGCCTATGATAAATACTGGGATAAATTCAGACTTAAATCAAGCTGATATCACTTTTCATCCCGCTACCGTACAAACAGCTGAAACAAAAAAACAAATAGCAACAACACAGCTACTACTTGGTTTAAATGAAAACATCCAAGATGAATGGCTAGAAAATCTATTACAAAGAAATAATGCAACTTTAACTAAAATACCGGGTAAAGATAGCTTATATCGCATTCAATTCGATAGAAAATTGAATGCAAATGAAATAGAATCGTTACTCAATCAATTAAACAATCATAAAGAATCTATTTGGTTTTCTGGTGAAGCATACTAAGGACTCAGGATTAAATAAGGTGCAGCACTTGACGCAGAATTTTTGTTCCAGATTGGATGATCTAAATAGGCGCATAGTCGTTCTATGCAACGATTTTAGATCATTCAAGCTGGAGCAAAAAGGTAGTATGCCCCTCTTTTTTGGGTACAAGTTAAGTTCCGTAAGTTATTTACTCCTGAGTCCTCCTAAGGTTACATTCTTATATTTTATTACATTCTTGGTATTTACAAGCAATGTGACGCTGGCAAATGCCCAACCTCCTATCCAGCAATCAAGATTCGTTAATGAATGTGAAACGTTTAATTTGTCATCTAAATGTCGCCCTGTTATTAAGCCCACTCCTAAGCCAGCACGTTCTAACTTTATAAAAGATGAAGTACTACTACTTTATTCTACAAAAAACCACGATGCCGCCACTGCTGTTACAAAAAAATATAATTTAAAAGCTAAAACTAAAACAATACTGGGTTCTGCTAATCTTGGAATAATCGTTGCTGATACCAATGGAAGAAACCCACTGCAGATTATAAAAAACATTTCAAAAAATGAAAAGGAAGTCGAAGCAAGTACGAATAATACTTATCATCCTGCAGCGGTAATAAGCGATAAAAAATCCAATAGTATTCCAAAAAATGCCTATTCGATGATTGAAACAGGTGTTCAAATAGCGCATAAAACCACTAAAGGAAAAGGCGTTTTAATCTGTATGGTAGATACGCCTATTGATATTTTTCACCCTTCATTTTCAAATACCTTTATTGAAACCATAGATCTGATTAAATTTGACCCAAAAGACTTTCAAACACAGACTCATGGTACATCTGTTGCTGGTATTTTAATTAGTCAAAACAAGCACATTGGGGTAGCACCTGATGCCAAACTACTATCAATTAGTGCTTTTAATACAACCACAAAGCGACCCCATATCCTACAAGGAACCTCATCTAATGTTGCAATAGCGATAGATCGTTGTATTCAACACAAAGCAAATGTAATTAATTTAAGCTTTACTGGGGGTAGAGATGGTCTGGTAGAACGTATGGTTAAAAAGGCTATTTCCAAAGGTATTGTTGTTGTCGCCGCGGGTGGCAATGGCGGTCATTGGGGTAGCACTATTTATCCTGCATTAATCCCTGGGGTGATTGCGGCAACGGCTGTTGATCAAGATAAACATTTATATTCAATGGCAAATAAAGGGCGTTTTATTGATTATTCTGCCCCAGGTGTTAATGTTCTAACCGTTGCTCCTCAAGGTAAGTATACGATTTCTAC
>CAZMWD010000088.1:1890-5926 GCA_964569685.1 uncultured Cocleimonas sp.
TGCCAATCGTATTTCCATTTTACCAAGGGTGGCATCGACATTAAGATTGATTCCGTTCGCCCGCCGGACTGTAAACCAAACAAAGTACCACGATCATAAACTAAATTATATTCAACGTAACGCCCACGACGATATAATTGGAAATCTCTTTGCTGTTCTGTAAATACCAATGACTTTCTTTTATCAAGAATCGGTAAATACGCTTTAATATAACTATCACCGACACTTTGTAAAAACGCAAAACAGGTATCAAAGTCCCAATTTTTTACTTCTGAATTTGTATTCTCTATTTCAAAATCTTCATTAAGATCATCAAAAAATAAACCGCCAATACCGCGTTGTTCATCGCGGTGTTTTAGATAAAAATAATCATCACACCAATGCTTGAAATGAGGGTAAACAGCATCACCAAATGGTTCACATGCTATTTTTGCAGTTTGATGCCAATGGATGCAATCTTCTTCGAAACCATAATAAGGCGTTAGATCAAATCCACCACCAAACCACCAAACAGGATCTTCACCTTCTTTCTCTGCAATAAAAAAACGCACATTGGCGTGTGAAGTGGGAATCATTGGATTATGAGGATGAATCACCAACGAAACCCCCATTGCCTGAAAACTTCTACCTGCGAGTTCCGGACGATGTGCGGTTGCAGACGCGGGCATACTCTCGCCATGTACGTGAGAAAAATTTACGCCACCTTGCTCGATTACATTGCCATCCACTAATAAATTAGTTCGACCACCGCCTGTCATGCCCGATTTTTTAGGGTCTTTTTCGCGCGTCCAATTATCAACAATAAATTCTGCTCCGCCATCGTTTTTAGCAAGCTGATGGCAAATTGAACTTTGAAGGTTAAGTAAATAGTTTTTAATTACATCAATATCGGGAGAAGACATTTTAAATCTCAATATCTCTAAAATGATTATTTTAAACCAGTTCTGTCACATTTAACTAACTTATATTAATCTGTACACATGAAAGGCATATTTATTACTGGAACAGATACAAATATTGGAAAAACATGGCTAAGTGTCAGATTAATCCAAGCGCTTAAAAAACAAGGATTTAATGTCACTCCCCGCAAACCAGTCGAATCTGGCTGGGATTCTGATATAAGTAAGACTGACGCATGGAAATTAGCTAATGCTGCAAATAAATTAGACCAGCTTGACGCTATTTGTCCTAACCGCTTCACCCAAGCTATTTCCCCTGCTCGTGCGGCAATGATAAAGGGTTGCCAATTAAGCATTTCAAAACTAGCTAAACAGTGCCACTATATACAAGAACAAGATAATACAGATGAGTTTCTCATTGTTGAAGGCGCTGGAGGGTTCTATTCTCCGCTTACACAAGATGGGCTTAATTCGGACCTTGCCCATACGCTTGGTTTACCTGTGTTGCTTGTTGCCGAGAACCGGCTGGGCTGCATCAATCAGGTTTTACTTAGTACAGTTGCAATTAAAGCAGCTTCCTTACAAACAGTACTGGTCGTATTAAACAACCTAACTGCAAAAACTGAGGCAGAAGTTTTACTCGGGAAAGATAACTTGGAAGACCTAAGAGCACTACTAGAGTGCCCTGTAATATTGCTTGACTATAATGAACCTAACCAAGCTGTTTTTACTGATATTACAAAACTCATCTAACAAACTTGTTGGAGTACTAATCTGCCGTTAGCTTAGGTATACAGTAGATATTACTAGGGCCACATTTACCATTTTTTATTCGCCATTCTATGGCCTGTTTTTCTTTTATCACGGCTTTTTTATGTGCTATCTTAGCCTGTTTTATTGATGCCAGCTCCCTTAGTTCAGCCCTTTTACCTGCCAGTTTGGATCGCTTTATAGACTCCAGTTCATCATACTTTTTCCTGTTCTCGCGTTTATTATAGTTCGCGGCACTACCCATTGGGCGCGCTGACGTTACTCTAGATAAAATGGTAACAATGCCTTGTAATTTTCCAATTTGTGCAATTTCAAGCGCTGTTTTCTTATCTGAAGTTCGTGCATTGGGTCTAACGCCCATTTGCAAATATAATTGCACTAATTGCCAATGCCCATACCTTGCAGCAACATGTAAAGAATTCCATTCTTTGTGCTTGGTAACTGCTGACGGGTTTAAGCCATTTTTTATTAACAGTTTTGCCATATCCGTATGACCCTTTGCACTGGCAAGATGCAATAAACTAAGGTCACCCGCCGTTTTGTGATTAACCTTAGCGCCATGTTCTAATAACGTACGCGCAATAGAAGCCCAGCCTTTTGTTACAGCAACACTTAATGGTGTTTCACCTTCGTAATTTTGATGATTAACTTTCACGCCCATTTTAATCAAATTCATCGCACGCGCAGTTTTACCTTCTTTAAGTGCGCTGAGTAGTTCTCTTTCTAGCTCTGGCCTTGCTTTCAATAACTTTGGCTTAGCTGCTTGGGCTGGAGGTAATGTTAAATGGGAATTTCGTTTATTTACGTGGGTTTTTCGAGCACTATTATTAGTGACATTACTTTTATTTATTTTTTTTGTAGCTCGTGAAGCACTTTCTCTTTTTGGTAAAGGCTTACCTGTACTTAAAGAAGTCAATAATTCTAAAGAAAGAGGATTACCATCTGCATCTAATAATGCAGTTTGTTGTTTAGCAAAAGCAGTTAAAGAAAAACTTATAAAAAAACTTGTAACAATCACGTAATAAATTGAACGAGTAATATTGAACATTCTTAGACCCTGACGAATAAATGGCGAAACTCTTTCTTTTGACAGCTAACGTAATGAAAGGTTTCTTACTAATATTTTATAAAAATATCGCATTTATTCTACCAGAAAAAATAAATATATTGAGCAAAAAATCAGCACTTTATTGCATGGTCATCAATGTTTGATAATTATTAAGTTAATCAGTGCATCATTATTGATAATCTCTAAACACACCAATCATAATCCCTTGTATTTCCACTTGCTCAGCAGGGTAAAACATGGGTTCCATTTGCGAATTTGCAGGGCGTAATTCCACCACCCCCGTATCTTTAGGGTGATAATACTTGAGTGTTGCTTCATAGCGATCAACCAATGCCACAATAATATTGCCTTCTCTGGCATAGGCCTGTTTTTGAATAACGACAAAGTCATCATCCCAAATACCTGCTTCTATCATCGAATCTCCAGAAATGCGTAATACATAGCGGTTAGGGCCACAAAAAAGCCCTGCCAAATTAATATTTTGTTGATCAGGAATAGCTTCGATTGGTGCACCCGCTGCAATCTTGCCCATATAAGGTAAGCTACCTTCTTCTTCAAAAGCATCCATTAGCTGATAGGCTGCCTTACCTTCCGCATCTTGTAAGTAATTATTATTTATCAACGTACGGATATGTTTATGAACGGTACTACGGCCTATGCCAATTTCAGTGCCAATTTCTTCTAGCGTCGGTAAATAACCCATTTGTTGCGCTAATTGTTGAATGGTTTGTAATACTAATGACTGTTTTGAAGTTAACACCGTTTGAATTCCTTCATATTTAATTTAACTAGATTTTAATATTGTGTTCGTTATTTGTTTTATGATTGAACAAATCCTACATCAAAGAATACAAAAAAGAAACCTTTTGCTTGTTTTAATTTTTTATATTGTTTACTTTTCAAGTTTTTTTAATTAAATTTTTTAAACCTAAAATATTTAAGTCTTAGCTATTTATTTTTCATGTGATTGAAATAACTGAATAAATTAATAATACACACATTAATAATTTTAATATGTATATTGAGGATTATGCCTTAACATCTTTTTATGACCAGTGGCTCTTAACAAATCACCCCATTTATAGTAGTATTACTTCTACGGGTGTCCTCTGGAATGCATGTGATTATGAGCAAATTTATCCCTTGAGCCTAATTACACACCTAGGAAGTTAGATTAGATTTTGTGAGCATGACTGCTACGGCGGTAAGCCTAATAAATTTTTGAAAACTACCGCTTTGAACCTACTTGGTTCGAGGTCAATGTTTATACGCGGCATTCTGGTAGGCACCCTTTTTT